>NOLC01000067.1 GCA_002256595.1 Methanosaeta sp. NSP1
CAGGTGTGAAGGAATTGGCGGGCCATCAAGGTTGTATCGTTCCATAACGCTGAAATAGGGCGAAGTCTCGTGTTTCTCACCGACCTTTCGCGTAACGAACTCGTCAAATGTTAGCTTCAGCAAGGGTTCATTGCCCTCTCGGCACCGATGGTGCTGATCTCAAGTTCACCTATCGTGCCGCCGCAGACCGAGCCATAACCATGCGCGGGCAGGACAACAACACCGTCACCAAGGGTGAGCAGTTTTCTATGAAGGCTGTCGAAGAGTTTCCCGGCCATCATCGCTGTTTTGTCGGGGCCGGAAGCTTGTGGACCAGTTCCGGATTGTAGTCATGAAGTGTTCTTCTTGCTAAATCCAGTAACTTGATAACTGATGGCGGCTCACCTTTTCCCTGGTGTTCCCAGCTTGAGTGGCAGCATTCTCCCGGCCTTTGAGATCGCTGTGGTCCGCAGGCATATCGCTTATCGCAGGAGGGGCACCTTTCTTTCCATAGCAGCCATAGCTTTGGCCGTGGCCATCTCTTTGATATCCGTATCCATGCAGGATGGCTTTCAAGGCATGCTCTTTGATATCATCGTAGAGGACCTTCCTCATGTCACTGTTTCGCCCAGGGAGGGAGACGAATACATCTACCTCTATCACAGCCTCATGGACAGGATCTGGATCATTCCGGGGGTGGTGGCTGCATCGCCCAGTCTGGGCGCCCCGGCCACATTCAGCTACAAGGATAATATAGAGAACGTGGATATGATGGGTGTCAACCCCCATGATATGGATAAGATCTACAACATAGGCAAACACGTCTTCCAGGGCAGCCTCGCTTCCATCCAGGATGGAAGAAAGGTTGTGCTGGGCGAAAAGACAGCCGAGTTGCTCAATGTGAAGATGGGCCAGACGGTTTTTGTGAGCTTTCCCGATGCTAAAAGCACCAGTCTGGTCGTCTCGGGCATTTTCAGCCTGCCTACCGGCTGGCCGGAGAATATTGCCTTTGTTTCTCTCTCCACGGCCAGGGACTTTGTGGGTGAGGGAGACGTGGTCTCTTCCGTGGATATAAAGCTGGAGGATGTCTATTTGGCTGATGGCGCTGCTGCAATTCTGCGAGGATATGGATATAAGGCCGAGAGCTGGCAGGCTCTTTATCCCGAGATCTTGAAGACCCTGGCCATTGAGGAGTTCCAGAACAATCTGATTATGCTAATGATATTGATCATAGCTGCCTTTGGAATAGGCAGCGTGATGTACATGCTGGTCAATGAGAAGACCTCGGAGATAGGCATGTTCATGGCCATGGGGGCCAGCGGCAGGAATATCATGAACATATTCCTCCTGGAGAGCGGAATCCTGGGCCTTCTGGGAGGTCTGGTGGGTGCCGTCCTGGGACTGATCGTTGCCTTTTATCTTAAAAGCTTGGAGATCAAAATGGAGGCTCCCGGCGGCCAGGAGATCACCATCCCTGTGGAGATCAATGCCTTCAGCTTCCTGAGTATAGTGCTCATGGCCGCTGCTCTAAGTGTACTGGCAGGCCTGTATCCTGCCTGGAAGGCATCCCGGCTCGATCCGGCCATAGCCATCAACGGATGAGGCAATTGGGGAAAAGCAAATGGGAATGAAAAAGAGATGTACGAGCTTACCGTAGCCAGCAGTCATATTCTCAGAAATCCCAGGATGGCGCTTTTCACCGTTGCTGCGGTGACCCTGGCTGTAGCTGTAATAGTGGTCTTCATGGGCCTCCTGAGCGGCTTTGAGCAGGAGATCATCACCTCCACGGTAGAGAACAATCCTCACATTTATGTCCAGCCCAAAGAGGATGAGACTTACATCTACCTCTACCGAACGGTCTCTTCATTTTTATGGGATTATCCCGGTGTAGAGGCGGTCTCAGCCAGGCTGTCGGGAAAGGCAGGGGCCAAGTACAAAGACAAGGTAAGAGGAGTGGAATTTCTGGGTGTAGATCCTGCCCATGAGGACCGGCTGATGAAGGTAGAGGAGGATATTGTGTCGGGAGACTTTCAGGATCTGCGCAGCAGAAAGCTCTCTGCCTTCATAGGAACCAAGCTGGCCGAAGAGCTGAAGCTGGATTTGGAAGATGATTTTATCCTGGCCAGGGGCAATCAATCAGCCAGGCTGCGGGTGGCCGGGCTTTTTGAGACCGGTTCGGCCCGGGACAGGTCCCAGATATACATCCCTCTGAGCACAGCCCAGGATTTGGTGGGAAAAGGAGATGTGGTCTCACAGGTTGATGCCAGGGTAGAAGACATCTACCAGGCGCCTTACATCGTATCCGATCTCAGGTCCCGCTTTGGCTACCAATCCAAATCCTGGCAGGATATGAACGCAGATATACTCAAGCTGATTGAGACCCAAAAAATATTTATAAATATATTTTACTTCTTGATCTTCATCATTGCAGGCTTTGGCATAGCCAACACCATGATTATGGTCATAAGCAGAAGGACCAAGGAAATAGGCATTCTCATGGCTATGGGAGCCACCCGCTGGTCGATACTCAAGATATTCCTGCTGGAGAGCCTGATATTGGCTCCGCCAGCTGCACTGCTGGGCTGCATTCTGGCTTATCTGGCGGCAAATCTCATTATGTCTTATAATATAGAGCTTCCCTCTGAGATCTATATGGTATCCAGGATGACAGTGGTCATGAGGCCGGAGTTCTTCATTTATGCCATGCTCTTCGCCCTGCTGGTGAACTTTGTAGCCGGAATGTATCCTGCCTGGAAGGCCTCCAAGATGGACCCGGTAGAGGCCATTGGAGAATGATCCACTCTTATTCAGTGGGAATGCAGAGCTCGAAGAGATCCTTTATGGTCAGGATCTCATCGTTGGCCATCAACAGGCCACTATTCTCAGGATTCTTCCCAGAGATCATCAGGACTTTGAACAGCATCAAAATTTTAGGTTTAATAGGGCTGGCACTAAGGTATGGAGAATATAATTATGCTGAGAACCGGCAACCCCGCACGCCTTTACTGGTAATAATTGCCCGATCATTGTCCCTTCATCTACTGAAGGTCAGAGTAACCTGTAAGTCTTGGGACCGTAATGATATCCAGTATCGTTGAGCCACCAATTAGGATATCCCTTGGGACGGTACTGCCCATTGCTGGTATCCTTGATCATGCCGCATGTGTAATTCACCACCAGACGATTAGCAAGCTCTTGCCAATCATTTAGGACAGATAAAGAATTGTTGACGCTGTAATTGGTGAGGTACTGCCTGCAAGCGTCTGGTCCCTTGGCCTCTAGAATCTCTTCCGCGCTCCTATCAATGACTGGTTGTTGCGTGATCTCCCGGCTTTCAATCCTGGCCTGCACCAATTGTATATCACTCTTGATGTCCTCATATCGAAGCGTCGCCCAATTTGTTACGAAGTTGAAGGTCCACCACGGAGAAGTCAGATCAAAGACGGACATATTCCCTCTGCCAAATTCGAGAGGAAGATTTCTTACTCCACAATAGATGGGCATATAACAGGTCT
>NOLC01000110.1 GCA_002256595.1 Methanosaeta sp. NSP1
GTATCTCAGATACATTATCCGCGACTTGGTCGGCTTGTCCTCCCTGTCTGGCCGGGAGAGGCAGTAATAGACCGACAGCTCCTCAAAGTCGGTTAGAATAGAGATGGGCAGATCCGCCGACCAGGCATAGCGCCGGAGCTGAAAAGCTGGATAGGCCCCGGCCTCGATATTGACCGACGGCCTCTTGACCTCGATGAAAAACTTCCTCTTCATCGATCCTATGGAGCTGTCGAACAGTCGGAAGCTGTAGTCGGGATTCTTGATCTTGCCCTCCACCTCCACCGAGTCCTCCTCCTTGACCTCGTGCTGATCGGCCCGGCCGGGCAGATCATGATAGACATCCCAGCCCAGGGCCGCGATCAAGGGATTGATGAACCGGGTTCGCAGCTCCGTCTCATTGAACTGGCTGGATTTGTAGAAGCTCTGGTCCCTCTCGAACTCCTCCACCAATGTCTCAATCTCTTTAGGCGCCGCTGCCGTCAAATCTCTGCCCTCCGCAGGGCTATCTGTCGTCCTAACTTGCCAAAAAGCTGCCGGTCATTCCCCTGTGGAAAGGCTTATTTTCCAAAGCCTGAGATTATTATATCAGCTTCTGTGACACGCCGGGGACGGAGGATTATGAGCGCCATATTCGGGGAATTGATGAGCTTCGACCAGGATAAAGGGCCGGAGGTTAAGCTAAGGGTCTATGGAGACGAGTTCTATGCCCGCTACGAGACCGAGGAAGGATACACCGCCATCTATGACGAGGATCTGGGGCTATTCACCTACGCCCGGCTTAAGGACGGCCGCTTCCTCTCCAGCGGAGTTGATCTGGGCCGGGCCCCCCCTGCGGACCTCCCGAAGCATCTGGAGGAATCAAATGAGGTGCGCATGAAGAAGGCCGAAAAAAGATTCTCCCGACGCTAGCCGCCCCTCTGGCATCAATTATCCTTTCCTATCAGCCTCAAATATTAAATAGTTTATCGAATATTTTACCATACAGTCTTTTAGCCAATGCCAGGTGGATTGTTAAGATGAGCGCAATTGCTGGAGAGATATTGACCTTCTCCCAGGAGAAGGGACCTGATGTAGAGCTTAGAGTCTTTGGCGATGAGTTCTATTCCCGCTACGAGAATGCTGACGGTTATACCGTGGTCTATGACGATGATCTTGGCCTTTTCTGCTATGCCTATCTCATCAAAGGAGAGTTTGTCTCCAGCGGAGTAGACCTATCCAAGGCTCCCCCCGAGAAGATCTTCCGTCACCAGAAGGAGTCCGAAGAGGTGCGAAACGCCAAGTTCGAGGCCATGTATGCCCGGATGCTGCCGCCTCCTGAGCCCTACCAGCCTAATGCCACCCTCAAAACCTTCGGACCCAACCAGGGGCTCCTGGAAGGCCGCCGCTTGACCGAGGGGGAGGTTAAAGGGCTGACCATTCTGGTCCAGTTCAAGGACCTCAAGAGCACCGTCACCAGAGAAGACGTGGAAAGGATGCTCAACGGTGAAAGCTACAATGAGAACGGCAACTTCTGCTCTGTCCGGGAGTACTTCCGGCTTATGTCCGGCGGAAAGCTGAACTACACCAATCATGTGGTCGGGCCGGTGACCCTGAGCAAAAACCGGCGATACTATGTCAACCGTCTCCTGGTGGAGGAGGCCCTGGATCTGGCCATAGCCAGCGGTGCGGATCTGAGGCAATTCGACTCCCAGGAAGAGGGAATAGTTGATGCCATCAATTTCCTCTATGCCGGCCAGACCCAGTACCTGGGAGAGCTCTGGCCCCATAATCACTTCCTGGAGCTAGAGCGCGGCAGCATGAAGACCCACTTCTATATGCTCTCCAGCCTTGGCCGCAGCAAAGAGGACCTGAGCATAGGCACCTTCTGCCATGAGAACGGCCATATGCTCTGCCGCTGGCCCGACCTCTACGACTACGGAACCAGAGACGGCGACTCGGAGAAGAGCTCCGGCCTGGGCTACTACTGCCTCATGAGCGCCGGCAACCATAACGATAGCGGAAGGACTCCCGCCCCGGTATGCGCTTACCTGCGCCATCTTGTGGACTGGTGCCAAGTGGTTTATCTGGATAAACCGGGCGACTACCAGGCTGTGCATGGCGACTACAAAACCGCCCTGCTCTATCCCAGCAGAAAATACAATGAATACTTCCTGATTGAAAACCGCTCTCAGTTGGACCTGGACAAGGATATACCTTCCGGCGGCCTGGCAGTGTATCATTGTGATATGATGGGCTCCAACGAGTGGCAGGGCGGCACCGCCAGCAACCATTACCAGTGCGGATTGCTCCAGGCGGACGGACATCTGGACCTTGAGACCAACCGCAATATGGGAGACGAGATGGACCTCTTCAAAGAGATGCCCGCCATGGCCATCAGCCATTCCACTCAGCCATCCTCCAACCTCTGGGACGGCTCCGAGTCCGGCCTTTCCATCTCCAATATCTCTGCGCCCGGCAGGGCCATAACCTTCCGTGTTGGCCCGGCTGGATTTTCTCTTCTCACTCTGAAGATGGGCTCAAAGGGCCCGGCTGTCAAGGCCCTGCAATGCATCCTCAACATAGCAGGCGCGAGCCCCAAATTAACCGTGGACGGCACATTCAGCAGCAAGACCAAAACGGCTGTGGTATCCATTCAGAAGAGCTATGGACTGCCCCAGGACGGTATAGCTGGGCCCAAGACCTGGGAAGCTCTTTTGAAGACTAGTGAGCTCAAGACCGGCTCAAAGGGCCCGGCTGTCAAGGTCCTGCAATGCCTCCTCAACTCTGCGGCAGCAGGCACAAAGCTCACCCTGGATGGCGTATTCGGGACCAAGACCAAGAATAGGATTCTGGCGGTTCAGAAGAGCAATGGGCTGAAGGAGGACGGCATCGTGGGGCAGGAAACCTGGAATGTGCTCCTGAAAATCTTGAAGGCATGATCATATATCATATCTGCCGGCATCTTACGGCGATAGGGATAAAATAGGGCCTGCCTGGGGGATGGCAGGGGCCGCTATTGCCCCTCATCTCCCTGTTTTTCTATTCTCTCTCTCTGCTCCTGCACCGCCCTCATCAGCTCCAGGGATATCTCGTCCTCCCGGCCAAGCAAAGAGAGGTCCAGGGACTGCATGGCGCATTCGATCATATCCCTGCTATGGGCCAGGTCAGTATCCCGGCTCTCCCTGGCTATGCCGCTTCTGTAGAGGTCGTCGATCACATCAGCAGAAAGGCCCAGAGCGGTTGCTGCGGAAATGGCTCTTCCGAACATCTCCATGCCTATGTAATATTGCAGCCCCTCCCGGTAGAGATCCTGGCTGCGGGAGGCCAGGCCGGAGTTCTTGGCAATCAATGCTGCCCAGAGATAGTCTCCTGCCTCCACTAAAACGCTAATGGCTTTGTCCGTCTTGCCTTTGTCTCTGGCCAAAACCACGGCGTATTCCGTCTCTCCGGCCTGGGCCAGGATATCTATGCCCTTCTCGGCCAGACTGTCGGGCAAAGCTCTCAGGTTTTCCACCAGAAAAGATACCTTCGCCTCAAAGGGCATTTTGTCGAAATCTTCCATCAACTCGGGTCCCCGCAGGCTTATGGTGATTTGAATGCAGTTAAGCCTTTGGGCATTTCACTCCGGCGGCAAAATAAGAGGGCAGGCGCGGCCCTTTAGATCATCCGATCCTCTTCCCTTTCCTCTATAAACAGCTCCGGCAGTGCGTTCATGTATTCCTTGATCATAATGGGAAACGACCTGGACTCCATGAAGCGCAGGCCGAGCTGCTCCGCCCAGCGCTGTATTCCCAGGTCCTGAGAGACCACCGCCGCATCCAGCTCTTTTGCCACCGGAACTTGCGCACAATGCCGCCCACGGTCTCCCTCTCTATCTCGTCCTTCATGGCCGCCAGATCTTTTCCCTCCCTGGAGATGGAGATGCACTTGGAGACCGACTCCCATACCGCCTCCTCGGAGATGTTCATGCCTTTGTTGATGCGGCTTCTCATATAGTCCACATATTCGTAGAAGATCTTGGCCGGAACCTTGACCTGATAGCGATCGGGGGACTTTTTGACCAGCCAGGTGTCCACCTTGCTCAGTATCCTGGGATCGCAGTTGTTGTGCCTCACAAAATCCTTGATCTCATTATAGACCGATGGATAGGGAATATAGCAGCTTATGCCCAGGTGAAGCCTGCCGTCCGCCACCCGGTCCAGTATGGCGCCCATCCCCTCACAGATGCTGGAAGCGCCCTCGCTCTCCCAGGCAAAGGAGTCAGTAAGGGCCGTCGTGTCCAGGACGAATCTCTGGCGAAGCATTAGCATTGTTAATGGATCAGGATATATAAGATACCTTCTGGGAGATGCGGTGCGAGAGCACGGGGGCGGGCTTCTCGGAGACGTAAATCCGGGCGGAGCATTAGCTGCCAGGATATTTGTCTCTAAAATCTATTCACCATCTCTCATAGACAATGCTTCTGT
>NOLC01000075.1 GCA_002256595.1 Methanosaeta sp. NSP1
GAAAGCAATAGCTCTCTCAGCCGGTCATTGAGCGCTCTGGTTTCCAGATCAGTGGCATCGATCTCCGCCTCCTCCGGCCTGAGAGGGGCATCTTCCGGCCCGGAGAGATCGCCGCAAAGGTCAGCTCTGGCCATTTTCTCTCACTCTCCAGCTCCTTTGATCCCCAGGACGTCCAGCTCCCACTCATGGAGGCCGACGCCTCTGAGGTGGTCCCGGTTGCCGCGCAGGCTTTCCAGAGCATTGATGCCCATGCCCCCCAGCATCTCGGCTATCTCATGGGACCAGGCGGAGATGAGATTGGACAGCCTCTGGGAGGCGATCTCCACATTGAGCCGGCCGGTGAGGCGGGGATCGGTGGTGCATATGCCCCAGTTGCATTTTCCGGTATAGCACTTCTGGCAGAGGGTGCAGCCCATGGCTATCAAGGCTGCCGAGCCTATGTAGACCGCATCGGCTCCGAGAGCTATGGCCTTGACCACATCGGCGCTGCAGCGGATCCCTCCCGCAGCAATGATCGAGCATCTGTTCCTGATGCCCTCGCCCCTCAGCCTGCGGTCCAATGAGGAGATGGCCAGCTCAATTGGTATGCCCACATTGTCCCGGATGGCCTTGGGAGCGGCACCGGTCCCACCTCTTAGGCCGTCGATGGCTATGATGTCCGCCCCGGCCCTCACTATTCCCGAGGCTATGGCGGCAAAGTTATGCACGGCTGCGATCTTGACCGATATGGGCTTCTCATAATTGGTGGCCTCCTTGAGAGCGGTGATGAGCATAGAGAGATCCTCAATGGAGTAGATGTCGTGGTGCGGCGCCGGGGATATGGCATCGGTTCCCTGGGGGATCATCCGCGTCTGGGCCACCAGCTCTGATACCTTCTCTCCGGGCAGGTGGCCACCTATTCCCGGTTTGGCCCCCTGGCCCACCTTGATCTCCACAGCGGCGGAGCAGTTGAGGTACTCGGCATCTATGCCGAATCGCCCCGAAGCTACCTGAACTATGGCGCATCTTCCGAACTCCTGCCTCATCTCTTTTGGCAGGCCTCCCTCGCCGGTATTGAAGTAGGTGCCGGATTTGCAGGCAGCGGTTGCCAGGGAGCGGAATGCATTGTAGCTTATGGCCCCATAGGACATGGCCGAGAAAAGCACCGGCGTCTCCACCATCAGGTTGGGGGAGAGGGGGGTATTGATGCTGACCACTCCCTCCTGGGAAGAGATGTCCATCAGATCGGGCTTGGCTCCCAGGAAGGTGCGCAGCTCCATGGGCTCACGCAGGGGATCGAGGGAGGGATTGGTAACCTGAGAGGCATTGAGCACCATGTGGTCCCAGTATATGCGGAAGGGCTTATCGTTTCCCGATCCGGTGAGGATCACTCCACCCGTCTCCGCCTGCTTTTTGAGGTCGTCCAGCTTCTCCCGGGACCAGGAGGCATTGGGCCGGTAGAAGGATGGGGTGGGGCGTATGACTATGGCATGCTTGGGGCAGAATATGACGCACCTCTGGCATCCGGCGCACTTGGTTTCATCGGATATCAGCCTGTCTGCCACCGGATCATAGGTATGGGTGCCAAAGGCGCACTGTCGCTCGCAGCCTCTACACTGGCCGCATTTTTGTTCGTCCCTTATGATCTGGAACTCAGGAAAGACGAATGATTTCATTGCAGAACCGTCCTCATGTTATTTAATTCGCCCACGACCGGCTCTCCACCGTTGGGGGTCCAGACCCGGTCAAGCTCTGGCGAGATCAGTCTGATTGATGCTTCTTCCGAGGAGAGGTAGAACATATCCCCTCGCCTGGCTGCTGTGAGCGGCCGCAGCCTTATCCTGTCCGTGAGGCCAATCATCCTCCCGGTCTGGCCGATGATTATGGCAAAAGGCCCGTTCATGAGCAGAGGCCCGTAAACCATCCTCAAAGTTGTGAGCAGCTTCTTCTCCGAGTCGTTCATCCTGTCGATGGCATTCCATATCGGAGGGGCCAGGACCCTTGCCACTATCTCTATGGGAAGCCTCTGCCTTCTCATGAGCAGGTCTGCGGCATAGGCTATGACCTCGGTGTCGGTCTGAAGGGTGCAGGCATAGCCGTACATCTCCAGATACCAGCGGTTGGTGCCATAAGAGGAGATCTCGCCGTTGTGGACTATAGAGGTGTCCAGGAGGCTGAAGGGATGAGCACCGCCCCACCAGGCCTGGGTGTTGGTGGGAAAGCGGCCGTGCACCGTCCAGGTGTAGGCCTGATAGAGCCTGTCCAGCATGAAATATTCCCCGATCTCCTCCGGGTATCCCACTCCCTTGAAGCAGCCCATGTTTTTGCCGGAAGAGAAGACATAGGCATTCTCGATCTTGGTGTTCACCCACATGACCTTGGAGACTATATAATCCTCGTCGGAGATGGCCTCATCCTCTCCATGCTTATGTGGAAGGAGGAAGTAGCGCCACACCAGTGGCGGATCGCTCACAGTTGATTCATCCCGGTGGGGGATCTCCTCTTCGTAGACCACATCGAATTTCCGGGCCAGAAATTCCTCCAGCTCTGCTTTGGCCGACAGCTTGTCCTGCCTGCTCTTGCCGGTGAACATGAGATGAAAGGCATAGTAGTCCTTGTACTCCGGGTAAATGCCATAGGCAGCAAAACCTCCACCCAGGCCATTGCCCCGTACGTGCATATTGGCTATGGCCTTCATCACTCCCGCCCCGTTGAAGCGCTCGCCGCTCTGGTTCATGGCTCCAAAGATGGAGCAGGCGCAGATCTCCTTGTTATATAGCTCTCTTCTTATCCTTGGCATATTGATCTCCAACTCTCGTTCCCCTGGATCGGCTCACCGGCATTTAATATATACCTTTATTTTTCCGTCTCTGAGCTTTTTTTTGCCGCGCCCTATCTGACCGTGCCCATGAAGATCCTGTCTTCCTGGGCTTGCGGCCTATAGTGGTTTTCAATAAATGCTTTATATAATAAATGCTTTATATCTATTTAAGAAGCATTCATAATTATTAAGATCGAAGGCCGTCGATGCAGACTCGTTATCCATTCCTATTCCCTCTCAGGATTTTCTCAAGGCATTTATCTATCAAAGGCTAAGACAAAAATAAAAGATGAGCCCGGATGGGCTCTAGAGCAGGGGCAGGTACCTGTCCAGCTCCCATTGGGTGACATTGGTTCGGTAGGCATCCCACTCTGCCCTCTTATTGGCGATGAAGGCCTTGAAGACATGCTCTCCCAGCGCCTCCCGGATGAGCTTGCTTGCTTCGGCAAGCTGGATGGCATCATTGAGGCTTCCCGGCAAGGAGTTGATTCCGGCCTTCTTTCTCTCCTCATCGCTCATGTGGTAGATGTCCTCCTCCTGTGGCGAGGGCAGATCGTACTTGTTGGCTATGCCAGCCAGCCCGGCGGCCAGCATGACCGAGAAGGCCAGGTAGGGATTGGCGGCGGGATCGGGGCTTCTGAACTCCACTCTGGTGGCAGCCTCCTTGCCCGGCTTGTACATGGGCACTCTGACCAGGGCGGATCTGTTTCTTCTGGCCCAGCAGATGTAGACCGGTGCCTCATATCCGGGGACCAGGCGCTTGTAGGAGTTGACCCACTGGTTGGTGACGGCTGTGATCTCCGGAGCGTGCTTGAGCAGTCCGGCGATGTAGTACTTGCCCTCATCGGATAGATGGTAAGCGTCTCCTGCATTGAACATCACATTTCTCTTGCCGGCGAAGAGGGACTGATGAACGTGCATGCCGCTTCCGTTCTGGCCGAAGATGGGCTTGGGCATGAAGCTGGCATAGTAGCCATAGCGCCGGGCGATCTCCTTGACTGTGATCTTGTAGGTCATCACCGTATCGGCCATATTCAAGGCATCCTTGTAGCGCAGGTCGATCTCATGCTGAGAGGGGGCGACCTCATGGTGGCTGTATTCCACGTCTATGCCCATGGAGTCCAGGGCCAGGATGGTGTCACGGCGCAGGTCGGAGGCATTGTCGGCGGTGGTCAGGTCGAAGTATCCGCCGCTGTCCAGTATATCGGTGCTGTGCTCATTCTTGAAGTAGAAGAACTCCAGCTCCGGGCCGACCAGGAAGCTGTAGCCTTTATCCTTGATGCGCTCCAGATTTCTCTTCAGTACGTATCTGGGGTCGCCCTCGTAGGGGCTGCCATCGGGGTTCTGGATGTCGCAGAACATCCTGGCCACGCCGTTCTCCTGCTGCCTCCAGGGTATGAGCTGGAAGGTGGTGGGATCCGGTTTGGCCACCATATCCGATTCATGAATGCGGGCAAAGCCCTCGATGGAGGAGCCGTCAAAGCCCATGCCCTCGGAGAATGCTCCCTCCAGCTCGGTAGGATTTATGGCGAAGCTCTTGGGAACTCCCAGGATATCAGTGAACCAAATTCTGACAAATCTTACATTGTATTTGTCAATTGCCTCAAAGACTTCATCTTTTGTCTTTATATCTAGGGCCATTTTATTTAGCCTCCTGAGAACTCACTGTCTCTGGTCCGAATTTATAGGTATTTGAGATCAAGTCCTAATAATTATGAGAAATTATGATCGCAGAAATGTGAATTCAAATGACAGACAATTCTATTTCCCAGCAATACAAAGCATATGAACAAATCTTAATGGCAAATTGAACTGCTATGGATAAGGCTTAAATGCTCTTTTATATGCCGCAAGGGCGGAAGTTCCTGTCAGGATGTCAGGAGGCATATGGCCTGGACAGTGAAGTCAGCAAGCCGGCAATGGGGGAAAGTTAAAGCCATAGATGCATAATCGCCGATGGCGCGGCTTGTGCCTTCGGAGAGCCTGTGCATTACTCCGTATTTCGCTG
>NOLC01000131.1 GCA_002256595.1 Methanosaeta sp. NSP1
TGCCTTCACCTCCGACTGATCTATTGCACTTTTGCATATTTAAGAACGGCGGGAAATCGCAATTCAGCTTTTTAAGGATCAGAAGCTCAGAGCCTGCTTGGGACAGGCCTCGATGCATCTGCCGCATTTGATGCAGTCCGGCTTCTCCAGTATCTCGTTTACAGGCAGTTGCATGGGGCAGACCTTCTGGCACCGGCCGCAGTCGATGCACCTGCCCGCATCCATCTTAAGCTGGTATCTCTTGCCCCCCATGGCCCTTTGAAGGGTTCCCATGGGGCAGAATGAGCACCAGGCCCTGGGGGCTATGATCACCCCAAAGAGAATGGCAACCGATGTGGTGAGAATGCAGAGGGTTACAAAGACCATGCCAATCCGGTCCACTATCCCCTCCGTATTGATGATGCGAAAGATCATAAATCCCATGAGCAGAACGAATACGGGTACACGCAGCCACATGCTGCGAAAGAAATCCGGGATCTTCAGCTTTCGGCTCAAGGGAGCCAGCCAGAAGTCGACAAAGCTCCCCCGCGGGCAGAGATTTCCGCAGAACCAGCGCCCTCTGAAGGGAGCGACGATCATCAGGCTGGCAAAGACTAAAAGGAGGAAGTAGCCGAGCTTGGGGTAGAATATGCCGCCCAAGGATACAATCAGCACTATGATGCCAAAATAGGGAGTAATCTTCAGCATATTGCACCTCGGATCTGATCTTCCTCTAGGTCACTTGAAGCTATATAAGCGATTCCTAAAGCTCTTTTTAATCAGGTTGGCAATGCAGATCCCCTAAATTATTTCGCCTCCCATCTAGGTCTGGACGCACGGTCCGGGATATAAAATGCATAGATCTGCTTTTTCTTCATTCGAGGAGTTTGTAAACTGGTATAACGACAAACCTCATGGAAGCTTGAATTTCCTGAGCCTGGAGACTCCAGAAAAGGCTTTTAGGCGAAAAATGCCGCTGGAAGCCTATTTTTCCATTGGTCACAGATTATTTGGGCTGTGAAAATTGTATGAATAAATCAGACTCTATTAAACTCGGACGGGCGCGAAATAATTTCAGGACTCCACAGCAGAGGTCAGGCCTGGAAGGGCTCCATCTCGCTTCCCAGACGATGCAGCTCTTTTGTGTCCAGGGAGAGCGGATCGATATGAACCAGCATGATCGCACTCTTTAAGGCAATCTCATCCCTCTGGGATTGAACAAAGCGGAGCACCGTCTCATAATTGCTCTGGGTGATGAGATAGCCCATCCCCTCCAGCAAGATCAGGGGATAGCTGGCCTTATCCAGGAAATCGGAGATTATGCTGGAGAGGCGGGGGAAGTTGCTCGGATCCACCGTCTTAAATCCCGGCTCGCTTTTTTGCGTCAGCCATATAACGCTGTCAACGGGCACATTGTACCTATCGGCCAGCGTCCTGGGGTTGTAACGGCTCAGGCACAGGCCATCCATGCCGTGCCTGACCAGCTCGCTATAAAGCTCCAGGCTCTGCTGCGGCTTCTCCTCGGCGATTAAATAGGTGGTCCCGGGAATGAGTGTGATCTCATAGGGGCTTCGGCCATAGCTTTTCATGAGCTCGGATAGGCTGGCTATGAGGTCGAAAGAGGGCTGGTGCTCTTTGATGATCCTGGCCAGCTTTCGGATAGCAGTAAAAAAGCTGCGCCGATTCAGCTCCAGATCGATGGAAATGTTCAGTGCCGGGCCATGACCCATGGCCTCCTGCATCTCAGGCTCGCAGGCAACAGTCGAATCATCTGAGAGCGTTTTTTTTGCCGACTCAAAGAAATCACCCGAGGCTATGGCTTCATTGGCCTCTGCCGCCACCTCCCTTCTTTCATCATCCTCCAGCCGAGAGAGCATGGTCTCAGAGAATATTCGAAATAGATAGCCGGAAAGTGGACCCAGGGCGAAGATCAGCTCTTTGATCTCATTTATTGCCGCAGTCATCTCGCCCCGGACGAACTCCTGCCTCTCCGCCAGGATCAGATGAGTTCTATGGCCCAAGAGCTCCATCTGATAGACGAAGTCGAGAACCTCTCTGGGAGAGGTCCGGCCTTCATTCTCATCGATGATACGCTCGATGCTGTCGATGAGAACGATGCTGTTCTTGCTGGAATCGACAAAGGACTTTATGGTAATAAAGAGGAGCGGCAGATTTCGTGGCGAGATGTATCTGTCGCTTCCCTTCTCCTCGGAGAGCTTGATGATGGGCGTCTCCTTAAAGCCCCAGCGCCTTCGCACCTCCTCCGGAGCAGAATGTGTGATGCAAAGCCCCTCTACGCCATGAGTGATCTGGTCGGTGAAAACCTCATAAGCCATCTCCGGTGCGACATAGATCTTGCCCCGCACCAGATCATAGGCTGGCATAGTCTCTTTTGCCGCCTCCATCACCGGCTTTACTGTAATTTGGTCGTCCACTATCATCTTGGTGGCGGATGAGCCCATCAGGCCGGTGAGCGTCTTCTCAAACTGCTGCCAGAGCAGTCGAAGCTGGGCTGGGGTAACTGTATCCCTGCTGGCCCCCATGAGCTCAAGATATTGATCTGCCTGTTTTCGAGCCGCAGCCTCTCCCAGGTAATGAGCCAATGCCGCCTCCAGATCATCCAGCGTTCCCTGGACCGCAGACTTCTCCACCTCCTTGTCATCAGGGCACTCAGACTTCTCCGCAAAAGCGTCCACAAAGCAGTTGGCCGATTTCTGCTCATCCGGGCCGGCTTTGCTGGAGAGGGAGACCAGGACATAAAGGCTGCAATTAATCAGAAGAGTCCAGAAGGCGGAGTTGGTCCAGATGTCCAGATCTAGCCCCAACAGATTGGTGGGCATGAGAGCTTTTATGCCCCAGGGCCCTTCCCGGACTATATCGCCAAGCCAGGGATAGCCTTTGGCCATGGTGGGCAGAAGGGCGGTATAGGCCCAGAGCAGAAAGCCAAAGACCAGTCCGGCCATTGCTCCCTGGCGGCTGCCCCTCCGCCAGTACAGGCCTCCCAGGACGGCAGGAGCTAGTTGGCTTGCCGCCAGAAAGGAGACCACTCCTATATCCGCCAGGGTCTGGTAGGCCAGGGCAAGAGAGAACAGGTATCCGAGCATCACCACCAGGAGAATGTTCAGCCTCCTGGTATTGAGAATAATCCTGGCCAAATTCTTCTCTTTTTTGATATGGCTCAAAATATAAGGCATCTCCAGATCGTTGAGCAGCATGGTTCCAATTGCTACCGATTCCACCAATATCATGGCCGTAGCTGCTGATACCCCTCCAATGAATACCAATACAGAGAGCCATTCCGCACCTAAAGTGTATGGTATATTCAATATGAATGCGTCCTTGAGACCCCCCACATCCAGAAGCAGACCCCCCCAGGCGATGGCGGGAACGAAGATGTTTATCAGTAACAGGTAAAGCGGAAAGAGCCACATGGCTTTGCGGAGATGCTTCTCGGAGGAGTTCTCCACCACCATGACATGAAACTGCCTGGGCAGGAATAATATGGCGAAGAAGGATACCAGGGTCAGGGTGAACCAGAGGGTCGGCTCCACATCCATGAGCGTGGCATAAGCCGGATCGCCAGCAGCCAGATCCACGATCCGGCTGGTGATGTCTCCATATCCATCAAAGACGCCGTAAGCAACATAGAATCCCACCAGGAGGAAGGCCAGGATCTTCACCAGAGATTCAAAGGCTACCACGGCGATCAATCCCTCATGCCGCTCCATGGGATCGAGGTGGCGGGCCCCGAATATGACCGCAAAAGCTCCCAAAAGCGCTGCCACCACCAGCTTGCTCTCCACATCGATGCCGAAGAGGATGATCTCCTCTCCGCTCAGTACCTCCAGGGATGTGGAGATGGCTATCAGCTGCAGGGCCACATAGGGGGTGACCATGATCAGGCTGAAAGCGGCTACCACTGCGCCTACGGTATAGCTGCGCCCGTAGCGAAAGCTGATGAAGTCGCTGATGGAGGTCAGACGGTGCTCTTTGGATACCCGGATCATCTTTTTGATGACTATCCAGCCCACGGTCATGGCCAGGACCGGCCCCAGGTATATGGGCAGAAATTCCAGGCCGGTAGATGCCGCCCTGCCTATGGAGCCGTAAAAGGTCCAGGCCGATACATAGACGCATAGGGATAGGGCATAGACGTAGGGGTTGGCCACGATGCTCTTGCCCAGAAGCTTCTGCCGGTCGGCGAACCTGGCGATGGCAAAGAGCAGCAGCAGATAGAGGAGCATGAAGGCCAAAGCCAGGTGGGGTCCGATCACTCCACCGCCTCCGGCTCGAATAGATACATCGCCAAGGTGAGCAGAAGCCAGACCGATGCTACGTAGATCAATATGGCCGGCACGCCCCTCCAGACCAAGCCCTCCGCCAGGTCTATCAGCGGCCAGTTAAGCAGCACCCAGCCTGCGGCGAATACGAAGATCCAGAATTCATTCTGGCTTAAGATATCCCGCAAGGAGTGCGCCATGTTTAAAGTCCCGGGTAGACAATTAATCCCTTAGCAGATATATCTACTGCATGCTTTCCTATATGATGGGATGTGCCGCTCATCTTAACCACCTCCAGGGATCTTCTTCGGGAGAAGTTCGTCTCCTCATTTTGCAGCAGTATTATCCCATCCGACACCTGGGCAATGTGAGTGAGATATTCAGCACCCGGATGTGCATCTTCCGCCAGCAGTGCTACGGCAGCATTATTCTTGATCAGATGGGAGAGCTTGAAAAGAAAACGCCAGTATTCGTCTTTGAGAATATCCTGCAAAACTGAGAGATCCTCAATGACGATTCGAGCCGGCTGGATGGAATCGATCTTGCTCTTTAATAGGTCCAGAATGTCCTGCGATTGGCAGGCTTTTTCCACCATCTCCTCCAGTTCCATATAGCAGATCTCCTGGCCGAAGTATGTGCTCTTTACAAATTCGAAACAGGATGCATAGTTGATCAGCAGATCAGGCGGCCCGCCAAAGGTCCTCAGATAAAGCCCGTGCTGGCCGAGTTCAGCGCCCTTGCAGAGAAACTGGGTGCAAAATGTGGTCTTGCCAGCTCCAGCCTCGCCAGCCAGCAGGGTTAGTGAGGGCCTGGGAAGCCCTCCTTGGATCATTTCATCCAGACCTGGAATCCCCGTGGGCATCCTTTCAATCAATTTCAATCTAATCACCCCGCCATCATTTGGTAGGCTGAGAGCAAGAAGCGAAGAGCTGTATATGAGAGCTTGCGCAGATATCTCTAGGAAAATATTGCGCTTCTTCTATTTGTCTCTATCTTTCCAATCCTGATTTAGATGTCCAGTCGTCTTTTATATCTGGAGTTCATTGTCGCTTCCGTGAGATGACTTGATCCTCAGAACTCATTATTCCGGAGATATTAATGCGGAGATGGATGGCAAAGAGGTCACTTTAGCCGGATTTGCCCATGAGACACGCGATCTGGGAGGCATAGCCTTCCTGGTATTGAGGGACCGAAAGGGCCTGGCTCAAATAACCCTGGTAAAGAAGCTCCTGGGAAAGGATGCCTTCAAGAGCGCCCGCTCCATCAGCCGAGAGAGCGTGGTGATGGTAAAGGGCACAGTCAAGGCTGAACCCAAGGCCCCTCGCGGATTCGAGATACTCCCCAGTGAGGTCCGGGTGCTAAATGCCGCCCAGGTGCCCCTGCCCCTCGATCCCACCGAGAAGGTGGAGTGCGAGCTGGACACCCGCCTTGATGCCAGGTTCATGGATATTAGAAGGCCCTGCGTCCTGGCCGCCTTTGAGATAGAGAGCGCAGTCCTCGATAGCCTGAGAGGCTTCTTCCGCCAGATAGCTGTGACCGAGGTGTTCACCCCCAAGATCGTTGCTGCGGCCACGGAGGGTGGAACGGACCTCTTTCCCATCAGCTACTTCGAGAAGGAGGCCTTCCTCAATCAGAGCCCCCAGCTCTACAAGCAGATGCTGATGGGGGCGGGGATGGACCGGGTCTTTGAGATCGGGCCCATCTTCCGGGCCGAGGAGCATGACACCCGCCGCCACCTCAATGAGGCCATATCCATCGACCTGGAGGTCAGCTTTGCCGATGACAAGGCGGTGATGGAGATCCTGGAGCAGGCGGTGGCAGGAGCCTACAGACATGTGGCTGAGACCTGTCGATATCAGCTTGAGGTCCTGGAACTCGATCTAAAGGTCCCCAGCCTGCCTTTCCGAAGAATCACCTATACCGAGGCGCTGGATCTGGCGGCAGAGAAGGCAGGGGCCAAGATGCAATGGGGCGACGACCTGGACACGGAGACGGAGAGATTTTTAGGCCAGAGCATCGGCGAGCACTATTTCCTCACCGACTGGCCTTCATCCATCAAGCCCTACTACACCCTGCCTTATGAGGACCATCCCGAGGTCTGCCGGGGATTCGATCTTATGCATCCGCGCATGGAACTGGCCTCAGGAGCGCAGAGGGTGCATGATTATGACCAGCTTGTGGGGCGCATAAAGGAAAAGGGATTGGACCCGGACGGCTTCGAGTTCTATCTCAAGGCATTCCGCTACGGCATGCCACCTCACGCTGGCTGGGGCCTGGGCCTCTCCAGGCTGGTCATGACCATGCTCAATCTGGAGAACATTCGCGATGCAGTACTCTTTCCGAGGGATCGGAGGCGGCTGGTGCCCTAGGCGCAGCCAGCCTTCCTGTCGGCATCTTCTCTTATCTTTTTCATTTTATTGACATTGCATAGTCTTTTTATCTTTTAGCAATTGTGCATGCATATTAAAATAATAAGTACATTGCCTAGTCATGGGTAAACCTATTGCTCTCAATTTCCTGTCTTTGCACACATTCATTTTTGAATGAAAAAATATATATTCTTTGTCTACAAATTAGCCAATAGAAAAGGTGATCTCATGATTAAAAAGGAATCTCTACAAAAGAGGCTGGTAATTGCAGCAGTGGCTGGAATTCTGATGCTGCTATTGTCAGGCTCCTCTTTTGCCCAGAACTCTCTGGAAATAGCTGTACCAGGGAGGTGCACTAGCTGCAGCAGCAGCGTTTCCGTTGGCCAGACTGAAGAAGAGGCTTCCAGCTTGACTGCATCAGAAAATGGACTGCAAGAGATGAATTTATCAGATGCCCAAACGAAAATCCAGCCAGGCAATTCAAGCCCCCTATACCCTATGGGTCTCATCTCCAATCCCACACCGACCTTTAACTGGACTGCAGCCTATAATGCCTCGAAATATAATCTGCAGGTGTACAGTGACAATTCCATTGCTGAAAACGCTTCTCTTGATGCCGGAGAATCCCTTGTGGCAAATGAGTCGTTCGATGCTGAAAATGTGACCCATGGGAGTCTTTGCTCAGAATTGCTGTCCGTATATCTGCCGGATGGAATTTATTTCTGGCATGTACAAGCATGCAACGATGAAGTCTGCGGATATTGGAGCCAATGGCAATATTTTGAAAACATCTGTGCCTTAAAGCCGGATGAAGCTCAAGAGAATGAGGTTACAGCCGGGAATGGGATGAGACCTGAAAAAGATGCAGTTGAAGAGAAGAAAGCGGTGATCGAAGCTGAAAGAAAGATGATCGAAGCAAGGATTGCAGCCCAGGAAAAGAGGATCGCACTCAATAGAGTAAAGAGATCTGGCTGCAATTGCGGCTCCTCTGATTAGGCTGCATCAGGCCAGAAGATGGCTGAGGCCGGGCCCTGGTCTTAGCCATCCCTATTTTGAAGTGCGGCCAAAATCGCTGACCTTTTTTAGGGCGTTTTCATGGCAATTGACATAGCATTATTAACCAGCAAAGCGATTCTCATAGCAGTATTATTCCTCTGTCTATCTGCCAGCGTATCCTCCCAAGGATACATGGGCACGATCAGCACCGGCACAGGAATATTGGAGCCGCTAACCGTGGGGAAAAACGCGATATCAACCGCCAGAGTGGGAGCGATTTCAATGCAGGAAAACCTCAGCGGGAGCTGGGCCCTGGATCTAAAGGGTTCGGAGAGCAGGCACTTCGAGCTGCAGGTTCTCCACAAGGGCGATCTGATAGCCGGCCTGGGCCAGATGTCGTCAGCCCTGGGCAGCCAGGCTGTATCTGTGGCAGGCTATGTATCAGGCAACAGTCCAATTGTATTCATAACCGGAATCGATAGAGCCCAGACATTCCGGGTCAAGCTTTCCCATTCCGGCAGCTCTCTCTCCGGCGAATACGATTTCATCTCCCGGGATGCTGCACCGGAGTCGGGAACTGCAACCGGCCAGATGACATTGCTCGCCCCGACAAGCTCCGCAAATGTTCTGGGCAAAGGCATCAATCCCAGCGCCACATCAGGGGCTTATGTGGGAAGCGCCACCAAGAGCATCCTGTAGAGAATATGGAAAAGAAAAGCCAACCGGATCGCTGAAGGATGGTGGGAGGTCTGGATCCGCCTCCCAGGCGGCCTTCCGCTCAGAATATTCCCGGCAATATAGTTACATCTTTGTGCCGGGAGAGAACCTCTTCATCAGCCGCTTCATATTGGACTTGCCCCCGCTTCCTCTCATGCCTTTGAGCGCTCTTTGCATGGCCTGATGGGATTTGAGAAGCTCGCGGACCAGCTCCGGCGTTGCGCCGCTGCCTCTGGATATGCGGTTGATGCGCGAGGCGGTGATGATCTTGGGCTCATCCAGCTCCGCCGGGGTCATGGAGTCCATGACCACCCGGTACTTGTCCAAGCGGTCCTTGGTCATCTGGTACTCTTTATCGGAGAGCTCCATTCCCAGGCCGCCCAGGGGCAGCATCTGCATTATCTGCTTGAGGGGACCCAGCTTGTTCATGGCCTCCATCTGCTGGTACATGTCCTTGAGGGTGAACTTGCCCCGCATAATGGATTCCACGTCCACTTCGCTCTCGGTCTGAGCCTCCTGGGCCCGCTCGATTAAAGTTTTGATGTCCCCCATGCCCAGCATGCGGGAGATGAAGCGGTCTGCCTCGAACTTCTCCAGGTCTGCCGGCGTCTCCCCTACGCCGATGAAGGCCACGGATGTCTTGGTCTCGGCCACGGCTGAGAGAGCGCCGCCGCCTTTGGCAGTGCCGTCCAGCTTGGTGATGATCACACCGGTGATCTGCACTGCCTCATTGAAGGCCCGGGCCTGCTCCGAGGCCTGCTGGCCCAAAGCCGCGTCCATCACCAGCAGCTTCTGCTCGGCATTGACCACATGGTGGATATCCTTCATCTCCTGGATCAGGTCGCCCTCCAGAGCATGCCGGCCGGCAGTGTCCACGATTCTGATGTCGTATTTTTTAGTGGCCTCCAGGCCGGCTTTGGCTACAGCCGGGGCATCGGGGTTGCCCCGCTCGCCGTAGAAGAACTTGAGCTGGTCGAAGGCCCCGGCCCGGAAGGTATCGGCGCAGATGACTGCTGTGCGCAAGCCCTTTCTCTGAAAGAAGGTGGCCAGCTTGGCCGCAGTGGTGGTCTTGCCCGACCCTTGCAGGCCCACCAGCATGATGTTCTGCTTTTTTAGGGGAATGTCAGAGCCGCGGCCCACCAGGTTGATCAGCTCCTGATAGACTATGTTGATCACATGCTCGCGGGGGTTCATGCCCGCGGCCGGCTTCTCATTGAGAGCCCGCTCTTTGATGGTGTTGGAGAGCTGCATCACCATCTTGACGTTCACATCCGCTTGCAGG
>NOLC01000178.1 GCA_002256595.1 Methanosaeta sp. NSP1
AGCCGGTCTCCCGGCTCGAATTCTGAGCTGAATATGACCACCCGTCCCCGGGCATCGGCTACCTCTCGCATGATCTCATCCAGAGAGCCCCTGCGGGCCAGATCATCCAGGACCAGCAGCGTCTCAATGGCCCTATAATTCCTGGCCGTCTCTACCTCTTTTCTGCCGTAAGCTGCTTTGCCGTCCGTGGCTATCTCCCGGAATAGCTCTTCTATGAGCTTGGCCTCCCTGGCTATTCGGCTGGACTCCAGTACGCTTTTAACCGCGCCGCGGCGCAGGACCTCCTGGAAGCCGGAGCGCCCTATGGAGGAGGTATCATCCATGGCGATTCTCCGGGCCAGATCAGGCAATGTGGAGTCGATGGCTTTCTTGAGGTCCTCTTTGGTAAAGCCTGGCCCGGCCAGGATCACATCTGCTCCACCCTGGGCGGTCTGGTCTATGGCCGCTGCCACCTCCCTCATAAACCCGGAGCGGGTATCTTCGCCGCTTCCCTTGCCGCTGCCCTGGCGCACTTCCGCTGCCATCTGAACACCGAACTGGCGCAGGACGCCGATCGTAGCCTCTCCCTCCTCGATCAGGGCGATGACCACCTTGGGCCTCTGGGACTCGGCCACGGCCTCATTTATGCGCGCCAGAAGGTCCGGCCTCCAGTGATACTTGAGTATGGATAGATCAGTGCCCACCTCGATGTTCAGAGTATGATACTGCCCCACATCCATGCCCGACTTGATGATGCCGTGCAGGCGCAGCCAGTTGGAGTACATATGAAACTCAACATCCTCCACCTTCACACCCAGGCGAACCGTCTTTCTCTCCATCTTCTCCGGGCGCGCCTTGTCGGCAATGACGGGAACCTTTCTGTGGGTGAGGGCAAAGACCAGATCGCCCCGGGAGATCAGGTGCTGTAGGTGCCATAGATCATCCAGCGACTCGGGCAGCAGGGCGATCTCCCCCTCGTCGCCACGCAGATTCTTCTTTAAGACGCGCATGAGAACCACTATCTAATCAAAAGGCTTAAATCATTGTGCATCCAGGCAGGGTATCGAGCCGCCATATCTCAGTTGGTAGAGAGTCTGGCTGTTAATTGTCTGCAAGCAGCAACCAGAATGTCACAGGTTCGAGCCCTGTTGGCGGCGCATTCCTTTTGGGCCTGTAGCTTAGTCCGGTTAGAGCGCTCGGCTCATAACCGAGTGGCCGCCGGTTCAAATCCGGCCAGGCCCATGCTGGCAACTATTCCCTTCCTGAAATCCTTTCAGAGTTTTTAAAAATTTTAAAAGATATTTATCAGCTAAAAGGTGAATAAAAGGCAGCACCATAAGGAAGACGGACATGCCAGTCATCATCTTCCCCCCTGCCACGCGAAATAGCGCTGCCAGGCTAGCTCAGGGCCTTTCCGGCAGGCCGGTCTTCGATGAGAGGGCCTTGGTCCTGGCCACCAGCAGCTCCTGAGAGCTGGTGATCCCTGCTGCAACCAGCTTCTCCAGGGTCTTGGGGCCGATGCCTGGAAGCTTCACCAGGCCGTCGCCCTCGGCCTTAGCTTCTGGCTTTGTCTTCTTCCCGGATCTGGTTGCAGGTCTCTTCTTATTCCTGGGCTTTGCCTCTGCCCCGGGTGATTCGGCTTTCTCCTGGGCCTTTTTGGCCTGCCACTCCAAGAAGTTGCAGTGCGGGCAGCCCAGATCCCAGGGACGCTTTCCTTTGTTGATGATGCGGATGTGGGACATGGCATGCTTCTCGCAGCTCTTGTCTGTGACCACCACCGTCCCGAAGCGGGGAAGGGGCAGGGTGAACCTGCACTCCGGATAGCCGGAGCATCCGATGAAGCGCGAGCCACGGTGGCCGCGCCGGATGATGAGGTCGGAGTGGCACTTCTCACAGGTGCCCACGATCTTGTCCGTGCGCAGGCCATCTTTTAGCGACTCTCCTATGCCCCCCTGATTGGAGGTCAGCTCATCGAATACCGAGGTGAGCATGACCCTGGATTTCTCTATTACCTGGTCCTCCTTGATCTTCTGCTCCGAGATCAGGGTCATATCATTTTCCAGGGTTTGGGTCATCTCCGGCTTGGTGATGGTGGGAGCATATCTCTCCAGAGTATCCACCACAGCATAGGCGGTGTTGGTTGGCCGCATGGGATTGCCCTGCACATAGGCCCGGGCATAGAGCTTGCTGATGATGTCATGGCGTGTGGACTTGGTCCCCAGCCCCAGATCATCCATGAGCTTGATCAGCTTGCCCTGGCCATAGCGAGCCGGCGGCTGGGTCTCCTTGGCCTCGACGCTATGGCCTAATAACCTCAACCTCTCCCCGTTCTCCAGCGCCGGCAGTATATGCTCCTCTGCCTTGCTGTAGGGGTAGAAGTATCTCCAGCCTGCTTCCACCAGGCGGGCTCCGCTGGCCCGGAAAGGCTCGGGGCCGATGTCTACCTTGAGGCTGGTGGCATCCCAGACGCAGGCCTCGGCCAGGGTGGCGAAGAAGCGGCGCACTACCAACTCATAGACCTTCCATTGGTCCTCCTTCAGACTTCCCCTCTCCAGGGCTGCCGTGGGATAGATGGGCGGATGGTCCGTGGTGGACCTCTTACCCCTTGTGGGCTGCATCTTGCCCTGGAGGAGACGGGCCGCCTCTTCGGCAAAAGCTCCCTTCAAAAACAGACGGGTCAGGCCGGCCAGATCTATGGAGGGGGGATAGACGGTGTTGTCCGTCCTGGGGTAAGAGATGAAGCCGTTGGTGTAGAGCCATTCGGCTATGCGCATGGCATTGGCGGCTGACAGGCCGATTCCGCTGGCGGCAGAGATAAAGCCGGTGGTATCAAATGGAGTAGGAGGCCGATCTATGCGCTTCTTGCACTCAATGGATCTTATGACTCCCACCGGTCCCAGGCGGGAGACTATACCGTCCACCTCCTCCTTGTCCCAGATGCGGCCTTTGGCATGCTGCACCCGCAGCTCCTTCTCCAGATCGGCGAATATCTCCCAGTAGGACTGGGGGACAAACGACTGGATCTCCTTCTCCCGGTCAACTATAAGGGCCAGGGTCGGAGATTGCACCCTTCCCACGGAGAGAAACTCCTTTCCCAAACGACCGGAGGTGAGGGAGATATATCTGGTAAGGGCTGCACCCCAGACCAGGTCTATGATCTGCCTGGCCTCGCCCGAGGCGGCCAGGTCATAGTCCACTGCTCCTGAATCCTGGAAGGCTTTTATGATCTCATCCTTGACGATGGCGCTGTACCGGACTCTATCCGCTTTAAGCTTGGGCTTGGCCTCCTGGACTATCTTCAAGGCCTCGACCCCGATCAGCTCTCCCTCGCGATCGTAGTCAGTGGCAATGGTGACCCGATCCGCCTCTCGCCCCAGGCTTTTCAGCGCAGATATGATCTTTTCCTGGATGGGGCGCACAACGATCTCCGCCCGGATAAGCTCCTTGCAGTCCACCTTCTGCCAGTTATTGTATGCCGGAGGATAATCCATCCCCACTATGTGGCCGGATAAACCCAGCACCACTTTGTCATCGAACTGGAAGGCTTCCACTCCGGCTACCCTCTGAGACCGGGGCTTGCCACCGGCCAGTATCTGGGCAATCCTCTTGGCAGCGTCGTGCTTCTCGGCAATTATGAGATGCATTCCTCAGAGCCAAATATGGCAGTTGATTTAAGTTTTTCTGTGATATTGCATATTAGCGCTCGGGAGAGATTCGACATGATTATTTGCTAATGTTCGACTATCGAGATTTAATGGATTTAATGCAAAACGCTTAACGCAGTTAACTCTTCCAATGGGTGTTCTCTGAAATCTGCCATTGGCCACGCAAGACAGTAATAATTATTTAATTTAGTTATTCCTTGTTGATAGTCCCAAATTCTTTTAATATATTCCTGAGATCGATGCCCCTTATCGCGATGAAGGATGCAGCTTTAGTTTTAATTGCTGAAAGGATGGTATGAACCATTTCGGATCGCATGGAATGGTGCATTTATAATTGCAACTAACCATTAATTTTTAATTAAATAATTATTTTTATTCATTGCTGTTTAGGAAGACTGATTCATATAAATTTAATTGTTATAATTGTGTCACGCAAAAACTTTAAGTAGCAATTGAGCAATGGAGAACTCGGCAGAAGATTGTAACGAATTGTGATGATGCTGGGTATGAAACCGTTTAAGGTATACCCTCATACCGTCGCTTCAGCGTCACCGGCGCTGCAATTTTTGCTGCTAAAAAGGTAAAGGAGGATAAAGAACGTGTCTGACAAGATAGACCTATATAGCGACCGCGGAGTTCTTTTGAAGAGCGACGTCGACCTGAGCGCCGTCAGCCCTCTCAAGAACGCGGCCATGCAGAGACTTATTTCTCTCACAAAGCGAACCGTAGCCGTCAATCTAGCCGGCATCGAAGGCGCTCTCAAGACCGGAAAGGTAGCGGGAGGCCGCAGGCAGATCAAGGGACGCGAGCTCAAATATGAAGTTGTCTCCAACGCTGGCGTAATTGCCGATAAGATCAAGGCCCTGTTGCAGGTTGCCCCTGGCGACGATACCAATGTCCAGATTCTCGGCGGCGGCAAGCAGCTGCTCGTCCAGGTCCCAACCGCTCGTGTCAATGCCGCTTCTGAGTTCGTGGTCGGATTGACCGCAGCCGCAGCAGCAACTGTTGAGGCACTGGTCCAGCAGTTCAAGGCCACTCTGATCGAGGCACCCATGGTCCATGCTTCTGTATGGGGCGAGTACCCCCAGACGGTGGGCATGGCTGGCGGAAACGTCGCATCTGTTCTCAACATCCCCCAGAACGATGAGGGTCTGGGCTTTGCTCTCAGGAACGTCATGGCCAACCACCTGGCAATGATCACCAAGAGAAACGCCATGAATGCCGCTGCTCTGGCATCGATCTACGAGCAGATCGGCGAGTTCGAGATGGGCAACGCCATGGGAATTTTCGAGCGCCACCAGCTCCTGGGCATGGCATACCAGGGACTGAACGCCAACAACATGGTCTACGAGTGCGTCAAGGCAAACGGCAAGACCGGAACCATCGGCACTGTCGTCCAGAGCACTGTTGCCAAGGCCCTTGAGGACAAGGTCATCAAGGCCGGCAAGAAGCTGCCCTCCGGATATGTGATGTACGAGGCCAATGATGTCTCCAAGTGGAATGCCTACACCGCCGCTGGCGTGCTGGCAGCCACCATGGTCAACTGCGGCTCCCTGAGGGGCGCCCAGGCTGTGTCCTCGACACTGCTGTACTTCAACGATGTCATTGAGAAAGAAACCGCCTTGCCAGGATGCGACTTCGGCAGGGTAATGGGAACTGCCGTAGGCTTCTCGTTCTTCAGCCACTCTATCTATGGCGGCGGCGGCCCCGGTGTATTCAACGGCAACCACGTGGTAACCAGGCACTCCAGAGGATTTGCCATACCATGCGTGGCTGCAGCAGTAGCACTGGATGCCGGCACTCAGATGTTCACACCTGAGATGACCTCCGGATTGGTCGGTGCAATCTACGGCGAGATCAAGGAATTCCGTGAGCCGATCGTATCGGTTGCGGAGGCAGTATAAGATAGGCGGAAAAATGGTCACTGCATCAGACACGGAATCGATACAGGTTGAAGTTGTCCCAGGCAGATACCTCATGCCTGCTACAGCTCAAAAGCTGCTTAATGAGATATACGGGAATGGAGGCATCGTCAGGATGACCATCCACGGCCCTAACCTTCCCAGAAGCGTGCCCTATGGCCCGGGCAAAGGTGCCCCTATTGCAGAGAATAGAGATCTTCTCATAGAGATTGGAGGCCAGGCATTTGAGCTGTTCGTTAAGGTGGGAAGGGTCAGGCTGGAGCTGGAAAGCGAAAAATTCCTGCCGGGCCTAAAGGCGGCGTGTGAGCGAGCGCTGCCTAACATCTCCTGCTCTATTAAGAAAGGCAAATTCTTCCATACCAGACCTACCATTTCAGATTATGCCAAATTCGGCAAAGTGGAAGACGAGCGTATCCTGGGATTGATCGATCCAAAGGCCAAGAAAGAGAGAATGGCCATTTTGTCTGAGGTCGGAGTGACTATTGAAGATAAAGAGGAGAGATAAATATGGCATACACACCACAATTTTATCCCGGAAGCACCTCTGTTGGCATCAACAGAAGGAAGCACATGTCCGGCAACCTCGAGAAGCTCAGAGATATACCTGAGGCTGATGTCGTAGCAATCATGGGCCACAGGGCTCCTGGAGCCGATTACTCCAGCACCCATCCACCCCTCAAAGAAATGGGAGAGCCAGACTGCCCCATAAGGCAGATCGTTGCACCCACAGCAGGTGCAGCCGCTGGCGACCGCGTCAGATACTCCCAGTGGACTGACTCCATGTATTTCGCACCCTCCATCCCCTACTGGAGATCCTATTGGGGAGCCATCAACTGCAAGGGCTGCGATCCAGGCACCCTGTCCGGCAGACAGATCATCGAGGCCAGGGAGAGGGATATCGAGGCTTACACCAAGGCTCAGTACGACAGCGAGATGACCGATGTGGCACTCTGCTCCATGAGGGGCTGCACTGTGCACGGCCACTCCCTGAGACTGGAAGAGAACGGCATGCAGTTCGATATGCTGGCCAGGACCGAGATGGGAAAAGATGGAAACGTCTATGGCGTCAAGGACCAGGTAGGCATTCCACTGGATAAGAAGGTTAACCTGGGCAAGCCCATGTCCGAGGCCGAGGCCAAGAAGAGAACCACCATCTTCAGGGTAGACGGCGTCCAGATGTGCGGAACCGTCGGAGCCAGGAAGTATGATGAGGCAGTCGAAGCTCTGCACCATATGTGGGAGCTGCGCAGCAAGTGGGGCTACAGGCCGGAGTAAATGGGGTGATATAAAATGGCAGTTAAACACACCAAGAAGCTATTCGTTAAGGCACTGGAAAAGAAGTTCGCAACTGAGGTCAAGACAATCGGATCCAAGGATGCGAAACTTGAAGGCCAGACTACATCGTATTTGAGACTTGGCCCAGAGCAGAACGCCCGCAAGAGGGAGTTCATGGAGGCAGCCGCTAAGCTGTCGGGCAAGCGCGGCATGACCGGCTACAATCCATATGTTCACGCCGGCGGCATTCCCCTGGGACAGAGGCAGCTCGTACCCTACAAGCTCTCCGGAACCGAGTATGTGGTAGAGGGCGACGATCTGCACTTCGTCAACAACCCCGCCATGCAGCAGATGTGGGATGATGTCCGGAGGACCATCGTGGTCGGCCTGGATATGGCCCATGAGGTGCTGCAGAAGAGGCTGGGCAAGGAGGTCACACCCGAGACCATCAACAACTACCTCGAGATCCTCAACCACGCCATGCCCGGCGCAGCCGTGGTGCAGGAGCACATGGTGGAGACCCACCCCGCCCTGGTCGACGACTGCAACGTTCGCGTCTTCACCGGCGACGATGCCCTGGCAGACGAGATCGATGACCAGTATCTGATCAACATCGATAAGATGTTCCCGGCAGAGCAGGCCGAGGCCCTCAAGGCCGCTATCGGCAAGACCTCCTGGCAGGCCATCCACGTCCCGACCATCGTTGTCAGGTCCTGCGACGGCGGCACCACCTCCAGGTGGAGCGCCATGCAGCTTTGTATGACCTTCATCGATGCCTACAACATGTGCGCCGGTGAGGCCGCTGTGGCCGACCTGGCCTATGCCGCCAAGCACGCTGCCGTTCTGCAGATGTCCGAGATGCTGCCCGCAAGGCGCGCCCGCGGACCCAACAACCCCGGCGGACTGTCCTTCGGCTTCCTGGCCGATATGGTCCAGACCTCCCGTGTGGCAGCAGCCGATCCAGTCAAGGTCTCCCTGAACGTAGTCGCCGCTGGCGCTATGCTCTATGATCAGATCTGGCTGGGAAGCTACATGTCCGGCGGTGTCGGATTCACCCAGTACGCGACAGCTGCCTACACCAACGATGTCCTGGACGACTTCTGCTACTACGGCGCAGACTTCGCCGCAGACAAGTTCGGAGGATTCGCCAAGGCACCTGCGCTGCTCGACACAGCCAAGGAGCTGGCCACTGAGGTCAACGCCTACGGCATGGAGCAGTATGAGGCATTCCCGACTCTGCTCGAGGATCACTTCGGTGGATCCCAGAGGGCTTCCGTTCTGGCAGCCGCATCCGCTATCACCGCCGCCATCGCCACTGGCCACAGCCAGGTAGGCCTTGCCGGCTGGTACCTGTCCATGCTGCTGCACAAGGAAGGCTGGGGACGCCTGGGCTTCTTCGGCTACGACCTGCAGGATCAGTGCGGTCCAACCAACGTGTTCTCCTACCAGTCAGACGAGGGCAATCCGTTGGAGCTGAGGGGCGCCAACTATCCCAACTACGCCATGAATGTGGGCCATCAGGGCGAGTACGCAGGCATCTCCAGCGCCGCACATGCCGGCCGCATGGATGCCTTCGCCATCAACCCCCTGATCAAGGTCACCTTCGCCAACCCCGGCCTGGTATTCGATTGGGCTGATGTCCGCGCTTGCTTCGGCAAGGGTGGAGCCCGCGAGTTCCGCGCTGCAGGCGACAGGTCCCTGGTCATGCCCGCTGTGTAGGCCAAAAGCCTACCACTTTTTTTTCTTTTTTAGCGACTTTTAAATTTGCTCATTCTTTCGCCGCTGCAGCCCAGATCGGGCTCAATTTAAGATCTAATAGGTACAATAATTCAAGGATTTCTAAATCAGGCCATCAATACCTATATATCGCCAGGCAGACATACATCCATTTCAAATGGCGATGCTTGCTGGAATTGCCCTGACAGCAGTTGGAATTGCCCTGCTGAATAAGGTATGGAAGGAATGCGTCTGGCCGATGAGAGGAGCTCATGGATCCAAGTCTAAGATAATTGAGATCGATGAGTACGAGATCCTGAATGAAGATCAGGATAACGCCTCCCAAAGCTATAGGGTAGAAATCCATGATGGAAACGATTAGCAAAGCATGCATTTCGTTCAGGCGTGACAGGTGAGCCTGTCGCTCTGCTCTCAAGAGTTCGCCGGTCTCTGTCACATTACATATCTTTCAT
>NOLC01000094.1 GCA_002256595.1 Methanosaeta sp. NSP1
CCGGTGCCGCCGTACTTGCGGGTTGTAGATGGGTCTGCCTGGCTGAAGGACTGGAAGAGTCTGCCCATAAGTTCCTTGCTTATGCCAATGCCCGTATCCTTTACCGCAAACATGATCTCCTCCAGCCCGTGCTTGCCCCTAGATGGTCCGGAGGTGGATACTGTCGCCGAGATCTCACCTTTTTCTGTGAACTTGACAGCATTGCCGAGCAGATTGACCAGAATCTGCTTGAGCCTGGCCGGGTCTCCCAGGACCTGGCGGGGCACATCCGGCTCCAGGGAATAGCTTAAATCAAGCCCCTTGCCTCTGGCCGCTGAGGCCACCATGCTAATGGAATCCTCCAGAACCTTCTGCAGATCAAAGGGCTTTGACTCCAGCTCCAGCATTCCTCCCTCGATCTTGGAGAAGTCCAGGATATCGCTGATCACTGCCAAAAGGGAGTCTCCGCTGCTGCGTATGGTCTCAATGTAGTCCCTCTGTTCCGGATTTATGGGGGTATTGAGCAGCAGGCTGGTGAGACCTATGACTGCATTCATGGGAGTGCGAATCTCATGGCTCATATTGGCCAGGAACTGGGACTTGGCCCTGGTGGCAGATTCGGCCCTCTCCTTGGCCAAAAGCAGATCATCTTCCACCCGCTTCCTCTCGGTGAGGTCGATGGATACGCTGGCAAAGCCCATATTGCGGCCTTTCTGATCTTTGAGCATATTGAATACATAGAGGGCAGGAAATAGGCTTCCATCCTTTCTCTGCACTACGAATTCGCTTTCCAAATAGCCACAGCGCACGATCTCTTCCATCACCTCTCTTATGATCTGGCGTCTTTGGGCCGGCACTATGGTATCGGCAATGCTGCGGCCCAGCACCTCATCCGCCTTCCACTGGTAGAGTATCTCCGAGAAATGGTTCCAGTAGATTATCTTGCCGTCCAGGTCCGTGGCTATGACCGCATTTCGGACCTGGTTTAAAAGAGAGGCCTGGAAGGTGACCTGGCTCTCAGCTTCCTTTCTCTCAGTTATATCCTGGCCCTGAGCGATGGTGGCCATCACCTTCTTTCCGCCCTGGTCATATATGGTGGCGGAGTTCCACAGCACAGTGCGAACATCGCCGTCTTTTCTTAAAATAGGGATCTCCACTGCATCCCAGTGCTCTCCGGAGAGGGTCTTCTCCATATAAGCCAAATATTCATTTTTGCTTTCTCCGGGAAAGAGGATGTCCAGATTCCGGCCTAAGATATCCTCAGAGAGCTGTCCGGTAAGCCTCTCTGCGGCATGATTGAATCTGGTGATCCTGAAGAGCGGATCCCAGACGATGATGGGGGCATTGGCATGGCCGATAAGATTTTCCAGAAAGTCCCGGGTCTCCCGCAGATCTTCTGCCGTCTTCTTCAGCTTTTCCGAAGAGCGGCGGACTTCGGTCAAATCGTTGCCTATACACAAGACCTCTACCATCTCGCCCTTTTCGTTTTTGATTGCCCGGTTGGTCCAGGCGATCCAGACCCTTTCACCATTAGAGCGCATGTTCTCATTGACATTGGAGGCGTATCTTGAGGGATGGCGGGTGAGATCTGCCATCATCCTTTTCAGGTCCTGGTTCTCTGAATCAACCGGCGGAACGATGCTTCCCACCACATTGCGGCCCAGTATCTCCTCACCGGGGTAGCCGAAGAAGTCCTCGGCAAACTTATTGATAAAGGTGATATTCCCGGCCCGGTCCAGCCGGAGGATGATGCTGTTGGCGCTCTCCACCAGCTCTCGATACTTCTTCTCGCTCTGGGCTAAGGCTGCCTGGGTCTGCCATCTTTCGATCGATCCTCCAATGGCACCGGCTATAGTCATCAGCACTGAGACCTCACCCCAGGTCCAGATCCTATCTGAGCTACGGTCGTCGAAGCCGATGAAACCCCAGAAACTGCCTTTTGTGAATATGGGGACTATCAGAAATGATTTTACCCCCCATTGTTGCAGCAAAATCCTTGATCGCTCCGGCTGATCTCTGGTCAGCCCCCTCATGGGCATGCCTTGGGCAAGGGAGTCGTACCAGGGGACCGGCTGGCTGTAAGAGATATCCAGAGGAGGCAGCTTTTCGGTGCCTGCAGCCAGGCCCTCTCGGGTCCAGTCGTAGCCCAATTTGCAGCGGTGCTCCCCGCTGTCTGTATCATAATTCTGAAAGATGTAGACCCGGTCCACATTGGATGAGCAGCCCAAAAACTCCAGGGACTGGCTCAGAGCCAGGTCGATCTCCTCAGTGATCAGGAGCTGGTTGGTGGCCAGGGCTGCACCGGCCAGAAATCGATCCCATCTTCCTGGATCGTTTTCGGAATTCTCATCGTATGGGCACTTCAACACCGCGACAGCGGCAGAATCGTCGCCATCCTGGAGATGGTGCAGGGTGCAGAGAAACGGCCGCCCTCTAATCTCCACTCGGCCCGGATTTGAGCTGAAATCCATAAAGCCTTCGTCATCCTTCCAGCCGGTCAGGTTTCTGGCGGCAGAGTTCATGAAGAGGACCCGGCCTTCTTTATCGCAGAGGCAGATGGCCTCGGAGAGGGCGTTGAGAGCAGACCGACATAATTGCTCTGAATTCATATCCGTCATCTCAGCAGAACCGCCCGGACCGGGCTTGCTTCGGCATTCTCTATAGAGAGAGGCAGGCAGAGGAGAAGATATCTGCCTTCGGGAACGCGGGAGAGGTCCAGCCCCTCCAGGATGAGAACATCGTTTCCCAGGAGGATATGGTGCACTGGCAGAGATTCATCCTCGAAGCTGTCCACAGATAGATAGTCAATTCCCACCAGGCCCAGGCCGCATGAGACGCAATAGCTGGCTGCACCAGGAGAGAGGAAGACATAATCCCGGCTGAAGGGCTCATGCATCAGCTTTCTCCGGCTGTTCTCGGTCTTGAATAATAACGCCTGGCCT
>NOLC01000116.1 GCA_002256595.1 Methanosaeta sp. NSP1
GATGACCGGAGTCCTTGCCTGGGCCGGCCTGTAGCCAAAGAATGTTCATTTGATAATTTTGGGAGAGCTCTTGCTTCAAGCTGAACCGCTATAGGGAAACATCTCAAAGCCTTTGGGAAACTTGAACCTCCTCTCTCCTAGCTTCCTATCTGCCTCCACCAGAGCGGAACGGTCCTCTCCGGCGGCCTTGACCTGACTGAGCACTCCGTCCGAGGATTCCTCCTCTTCCACCTGCTCCTTCACATACCACTCCAGAAACTGCCCTGTGGCTGCGTCCTTTTCCTCCTCTGCAACCCGGACCAGGGCTAAAATGAGTCCGGTAACAGTCCTCTCGTGATCCCATACATGCTGAAAAGCCTGTAAGGGCGAGCTCCAACTGAACTGCGGTGCCTCCACAGCCAGCATCCGGGCCCTGCCGCCGCTGCCGGCAACATAGTCGAGCATCCTCATGGTGTGAACCAGCTCTTCGGCTGCTTGCAGTCTCATCCAGTGGGCGAATCCCAACATGTCTATCGATTCAAAATAGTAGGACATAGAGAGATAGAGATAGGAAGAATACAGCTCTCTGTTGGCCTGCTGGCATAATGCCTCGTTCATCCTGTCGCTAAGCATGAAAAAACCACCTTCAGATCTTCGTCTTTTTAATGCTGCCTTTAAGACATCTTCTGGAACTGCTCCTTGCCCACGCCGCACTCAGGACAGATCCAGTCCTCGGGAAGGCTCTCAAAGGAGGTTCCTGGGGCGATGCCAGAAGTCGGGTCGCCTTTCTCCGGATCGTAGACATAGCCGCAAACCATACAGACATATTTATCCATTTTTTAACTCACTCCTGATTAGCTCAATAGCATGATCTCTTTCCTAGATGAAATTTTCCAGGATCTCCTTGATCTTGGCCTCCCTCTGCATCAAGCCAGGCCGATATGAGGAGAAGGACTGATCAAAGCAGGCGGCATCGATCTGATAGAAACAGCCCAGAGGTATGGGCGCATCAGAGCGATCATAATTCCAGGAGCGGATGATCCTCTGGGCCTGCTCAAAGCTGGACGGATCATGGTCCTGAAGGGCATAAGTCCACTTATTGTAGCTTTCATAGAGATTGTTATAGGAGACGCAGACCTGGAGCACATCCACAAAAGAGAAGCCCCGGTGCAAAACGGCCTCCTTTATCAGCCGCTGGAGCTGCTCAATGCCGTGGCTGTAGCCCCTGGCAATATAAGTGGCTCCGGAGGTGAGCATCAGCTCCAGGGGATTCAGGGGCTTCTCAACCGTTCCGCCGGGGGTGGAGCGCCCTCTAAAGCCGGTAGGCGATGTGGGAGTGTATTGGCCGGTTGTCAGGCCGTAGACCCGGTTGTCATGCAGGATCAAAGTGATGTCGATGTTCCTCTTGGCGGCAAAGATGAGATGGTCCAGACCCTCGGCCAGGCTGTCTCCGTCTCCGGAAAAACAGATCACCTTCAGTTCGGGATTGGCAATTTTGATGGCTGTGGCCGCAGGTATGGTCCGGCCGTGCAGGGAATAAAAGCTATTGACATTGAGGTAGTCCACGATCTTGGCATGGCAGCCTATGCCCGAGACCAGGACGACATTTTCAAGCGGATAGCCCTCGCCATCCAGCTCGGCCAGAACTGCCCTCATGGCGCCGAGTATGGAAAAGTTGCCGCAGCCGGGGCACCAGGTGTTTGCCGCCCCGGTGGCCAGATCCTTGGGATTCATATTCCAGCACCTCCCAGACTCTTAAGAAGGTCTTCCAGAGAGAAGGGCCTGCCGTCGTATTTTAAAATCCTATCATCCACCTTTATGCCGTAGCATGCGGCCAGATCGGCCAGTTGGCCGGCTGCATTGCACTCCACTGCCAGCAGCCTCTCCACCCCCTGCAGGGCTTCTATGAGCCTCCTTTTGGGAAATGGCGACAGTACCAGCACCTGGATGGCCCGCAGTCCGAGCATCCGAGCCGCCTCCAGGCATACTCCCTTATTTGAGCCCCAGAAAAGAAGAGCCCTATTGCTCGATGCCTGGCCGTAAACCTTCACCGTCTCGTACTCTTCCATCTCCCTGGCCAGGGATTGGCCCTTTTTCTGACGCTTCTCGCTCATCTCTCTGGTGACCCCGGGGTCCTCGCTGGTTATGCCCTGCTGGTCATGCATATAGCTGTCCGTCTTTATGGCCTGCCCCTTTTGAGGGGGGAAAGCGAGAGGCGAGATGCCGCTGTCCGTCTGAAGGTAACGCTTGTATCTTTCGTTTCCGTCCCAGAGCATAAGAGGCTCCTCTTTTGCCTCCTCATCCACATAGCCATCGAAGCTATAGAGGCTCTCGCTCAGAGTTTTGTCGCTCATGATAATAGACGGGATCTGATACTTCCAGGCTAAATTCAGAGCCCGGCCTGCCCAGATATAGGCCTCTATGGCGTCTCCCGGTGCCACTACCAGCCTGGGAAACTCCCCCTGGCCGGCATGAAGAACGAAGTGCAGATCACCCTGGGCGGTATATGTGGGCAGCCCCGTGGATGGGCCCGCCCTCTGGGCCATGACCACCACCACCGGCAGCTCGGCCATTCCCGCCAGGCTCAAGCCTTCGGTCATGAGGCAAAAGCCGCCTCCTGAGGTTCCCACTGCCGATTTAACCCCCGCATAGGAGAAGCCGAGGGCCATGAGCATGACTGCGATCTCGCTCTCCGGATGGATCACCTTGAGGCCGAAGTCTGCGGCATAGCGGGCCATGAAGTCCAGGACGCTGGAAGATGGAGTCATGGGATAGGCCACATAGGCACCCAGGCCGGCCTGGATCAGCCCCAGAGAAATGGCCTGGTTGCCGGTGAGAAGGGATCTATGCCCCATAGGAGCAAGAGTTGACTCGGAGCTTCCGAGCAGTAGAGCATCGATGCGGCAGAACTGCTCCGCCTGCTCATAGCCTTGCCTGGCA
>NOLC01000108.1 GCA_002256595.1 Methanosaeta sp. NSP1
CGCCCCTCTTCTCCTCGAATACGGAAGGCAGGTCCCGTGGCTCGATGATCTTCTTGTTCTCGGTGTAGGCGGTGAAGGCCTGCCTGGCCAGACGAACTGCCAGCCGCCCCTCTTCCAGTGTCAGCATAAAATATTCTCTGGGCCTGGAAGCTATTAAAGAGTTATGAGGTCTCCCGGGACTATGAGCATACTCGAAGATTATTTCTTCTCTGCGGGCGTGATCTATTTTGGTGTCTTTATGGAGATACTCTGGCTGACGGAAGACGAGGTCAAGGACCTTCTGAGCATGGAAGAGGCTATCGCCGCCGTAGGCAAGGCCTTTTATGATCACGGAACCGGCCGCACCCAGATGCCCCCCAAGTCCTACCTCTACTTTCCCCAATACGATGGCGACCTCAGGACCATGCCCGCATACCTGGAAGGAGAAGAGCAGGCCGGGGTCAAGATAGTCAATGTCCACACCCGAAATCCCGCCATGGGCCTTCCCACGGTCATGGCCCTGCTGACCCTGGTCTCGCCCAAAACCGGGGCGCCTCTGGCCATCATGGGTGGGGCCCACCTCACAGCCATGCGCACGGGAGCGGCAGGAGCAGTGGCAGCCAGGCTCCTGGCCAGGAAGAGCAGCCGGACGGCGGGAATGATCGGAGCCGGAGTGCAGGCAAGATCCCAGCTCCTGGGGCTCTCCAGGCACTTTGGTCTGGATCAGGTGAGGATATTCGATCCATCTCTGGAGAGATGCCAGTCCCTGGCAGAGTACGGCCGGGATTTTTTAAAAAGCGAATTCACCATAGAAAAAGAGGCGCAGGATGCCTGCCAGTGCGATATTCTGGTAACCACCACCCCCTCGCGCAGGCCGGTGGTAAAAGAGGCCTGGATCTCCCCCGGAACTCATATCAATGCCATTGGAGCCGACGCCAGGGGCAAGCAAGAGCTGGAGTCTGCCTTGACCGGCAAATCCAAGGTCTTTGTGGATGATATGGCCCAGGCGATTCACTCCGGAGAGGTGAATGTGCCCATATCCCAGGGCCTGCTTCGCCAGGAGGATATCTTCGCCGGGATCGGAGAGGTCCTGGCGGCAAAAAAGCCCGGCCGGGAAGATGAAAGTGAAATCACCATTTTCGATTCCACAGGCCTCGGGATTCAGGATGTTGCGGCCGGATTTTCTGTATATAAAAAAGCTCTGGAGACAGGCAGGGGCATCAGGCTTTCCCTGGGGCAGAAGGCAGGGCCCTTCTGAAGGGCGAAACCTATATCAATTTTGACATTGATCGGTGGCCGGGATAAAAAATGACAAAAGATAAAAAGCAGAGCAAGGGACCTAAAGATCGCAACAGCAATTTTCAGATGAAAAACGGAAATCCCATATCCAAGAAAAAGGTGAAGAAGCAAAACGGCGCCAAGTCGGCAGAGGCCAAGCCATCCGCCCAGTCTGAGAAGAATGGCCTCATCTCAGGGATCTCCAGCAGCATCGCCGGTGCCACCAGCAGCATCAGCAAGATGCTCAAGCATTGATATCGAAGGATAAAAGATCGATCAATAGTGCAAAAATCAGATCTATCCGGCGCTGATGACTGGTGCCGGAAGGCTTTCCTTTATTTTCTTTAAAGTCAAAAAGGGATTTGGAGCCGGGGACTTATGGAGCAGACGCCTGAATTAATCCGGCTCGATCTCCGTCCAATTTTTCTTCAGCCCTGTTCCTTGGTTCGGCTCTGGAACTCCTGCTGCACATCGCATCCCAGCTTTCCAATGGCATCGGAGCGGCACTGACGGCAGTGCTTCATCTGCTTGATGATCTTGCCCAGCTCCTCCTGGATCTTCCTCTTCTCCTCTGGGGACGGCGGCTGGATATGAGCGAACTTGTACTGGGGGATGAGGGGCATGACATTATGAATGTAGACTCCCATCTCCTTTATCTTGCGGGCGACATCGAAGACATGGGCATCGTTTATGCCCGGTATCAGGACTGTATTGATCTTGACGATCTTTTTCAGCCGCAGGGCCTCTTCTATTCCCTTGAGTTGCTGGTCGCGTAGAAGCGTTGCCGCCTCCAGGCCTTCGTATCTTTTGCCCTTATAGCTGACATAATCATAAATCTGCTGTCCAATCTGGGGGTCAATGGCATTCATGGTCACGGTGATATTACAGACCCCCAGGCGGTCCAGCTCGTTGATCTTGTCCGGCAATAGCAGGCCATTGGTGCTGATGCAGAGAATGAGGTTGGGATATTTCTCACCCACCAGGCGCAGCGTCTCAAAGGTCTCCTCATTGGCCAGAGGCTCGCCCGGACCGGCTACCGCCACCACCTTGATGTAGTGGTACTTCTCCATGACCTGATCCACCCGCTCCAATGCCTCTTTGGGTTTGAGCACCTGGGAGGTCACGCCTGGCCGGGATTCATTGACGCAATCATAATCCCTCACGCAGTACTTGCACTGGATGTTGCATTTGGGTGCCACTGCCAGGTGCATTCGGCCAAAGGAGTGGCAGGCCTTCTCGCTGAAGCAGGGGTGCTGCTGGATCCTTCTCAGCTGATCCGGGTCATATGGAATCTCCTTTCCGCCCACATTGGCAACGGGAAAAGTCTCTTGGCTCATTGTTGGAACTCCACCATTATCCTGATCTCTCTATTTCCCAACAGGTCTAAAAGACTTGCGTTGCAATTGTTTTAAAGAGGGGACTGCCGGACAAAGATGCTATAAAGAAGGAGATAGACAGTCTGGACTTATGCCTGAAAAGGATAAGCTGGTGGTATGGCCCATCTATTTCGATGCTGCCCGATCCCGGGATGAGGGCAGAATGGTCTCCATCCAGGATGCCGTGGCTGAGCCGACCCTGGATATGCTGATCACAGCCGCCATTAAATCCGGCTTCAAGCCGGAGATCGAAAGGGAGAAGAGGCATCCCAAAGTCTGGCACGAGGAAGGTGCGGCAGGAAGGATAACCATTGCCCGAGCCGGCCCCAAATCCGCTGCTTTAAAGAGGATAGCCTCGTCCATGAAAACCAAATACAAAAAGAAAGGGAAAAATTAATTAAATTCAATGGCCCTAGAGGCAACTGATTGGAAAAATGCATCAGAGACTGGGATATATGAACACCATGATTAGGCGTTTGGTTCTTGACGTATTGAAGCCTCACGTGCCCACCATCCTGGATCTGGCCACCGCCCTGGCCAAGGTACACGGGGTCACAGGCGTCAACCTCAGCCTGGATGAGGTGGACCAGCAAACAGAGTCGGTCAAGGCCACCATCCAGGGCGAAAACATAGATTACGACGGCGTCGAGGATGTGATCAAGAACTTCGGAGCGGCCATCCACAGCATCGATGAGGTGGTGGTGGGCAGAGAGATAGTCAAGGAATTCGAGACACTGCAGGAAAGGTAGACTTTAATGGACCGCTATCCTGGTCAAATCAGGCTTTTTTCGCCTTCTATGGGCTAGGGATCGCTTCCCTTCCCCAAAAAGCCTTCGTAATCTGCTTTAGCTCCTTTTATGGCAATGCTTAATATCATGTCCGGGATCTAAAAGAAGCTCCATGATCGACCTGCACACGCATACCACATTCAGCGATGGCGAGCTGATCCCTTCCGAGCTGGTGCGCCGGGCGGAGGTGCTGGGATACAGAGCCATAGGCATCACCGATCATGCCGACTACACCAATATCGAGCATATCCTATCCTGCGTCTCAAAGGCCAAGTATATGGAAGAGGTGCTGGACATACGGATTCTAGTGGGAGCCGAGCTGACCCATGTCCCTCCCCCCAAGATAGGGCCGCTTGCCTCTCTGGCCCGCCGTCTGGGAGCAGAGATAGTGGTTGTGCATGGGGAGACGCCTGTGGAGCCGGTCCGGCCGGGCACAAACCGGGCTGCACTGGAGGCGGATGTGGATATCCTGGCCCACCCCGGATTCATCACCTTAGAGGAGGCGGAATTGGCCAGGGAAAACAACGTCTGTCTGGAGATCACCTCGCGTCGCGGGCATAATATCACCAACGGCCATGTGGTGCGCCTGGCTAAAATGGCCGGAGCTAAAATGATTGTTAACACGGACAGCCATGCTCCGGGAGATCTCATCAGCAGCAAGCGGGCAGCGGAGATCGCTATGGGTGCCGGCCTGACCCATGAGGAGGCCGTGGATATCGTGGAAAAGCATGCCATCATCCGCGGTTGAGAGCAGATCCTGCAAGGGGATGAATAGATAGACATAGTGGCAGTGGACATATCCGGCAGGCATGAGGTGAAGGGCCGATATGAGATGGTCTGCGCTGCCGTCTCCGCCCGCATATCGCCCAACTTTTTAGAGAGGATAGGCTCGGTGAGGCTGACACATCGATGGGCCAGCTCTCTGGATATCAATCTCATCTCCGATATCATAATCAAGGCCTGCAATGGCCTTCCCGGGACCATAATTGCCGAATCGGGAGATCTCTATAACCTGGAGGTCTGGAGGGTGAAAAGCATTCTGGGGAGGGACTTCAAGTATCCGCAGACCATAGCGGAGAGGACGGCAGTGGAGCTGGCCCATCACATCTCCCTGGCCGGACGAAGGCTTATCAGAGATGGAAGAGATATGGAAGAGAGAGAATGATGCAATGAGAAGCGAGGATAAGACGGCGGTTCTGCTGGTCCGGGAGAGCCCTGGCCGGACTCCCGATCCCTATAAGATGACCGAGCTTTGCGGTCTGGCCCATGCAGCCGGATACCATGTCCTGGCGGAGATCAGCCAGCGCAGAGGCCGCGACCATCTCTTCCAGATGGGAAGGGGAAAGATCGAAGAGGCTTTGAGCTACCACCCAAACAAGCTCATCTTCTATAATCCGCTCAGCCCAAGCCAGGTCTATAACATCAGAAGCGAGTTTGGAGTCCAGGTGCTGGACCGGTTTAACCTCATCCTGGAGATATTCTCCCGCCGCGCCTCCACACGGGAGGCCAAGCTGCAGGTGGAACTGGCCAGGCTCAGCTACGATGCCCCCCAGGTCAGAAATGCGCTGGCTCTAAAGAAGCGTGGAGAGCAGCCGGGCTTTCGCGGGGCAGGAGCCTACGAGCAATCCATGTATCATGATATCCGGGGAAGGATGGCCAAGATCAGATCTGAACTCTCTGCCGTGGAGGACATGGGAGAGAACCGCAGGCAGAGGAGGAGAGAGCAGGGCTTCGACCTGGTGGCCCTGGCCGGATACACCAATGCCGGCAAGTCCACCCTGCTCAATTCCCTTACCGGATCGGAGGTAAGGGCCCAGGACCAGCCTTTTACCACCCTCTCGCCCACCACCAGGGCTCTGGAGGTGCTGGGAAGGAGGGTCCTCCTCACGGATACTGTGGGCTTCATTGACGATCTGCCCCACTTCCTGATCAAGGCCTTCCGATCCACTCTCTCCGAGATCTCTGAGGCGGACCTGGTGCTGCTGGTGGCGGACATCAGCGATCCCATGCCGCTGCTCCGGCGCAAGCTGATAGCCTCTCACAAGGCACTCTGGGACTGCGATGTGGCCTCGCCCATAGTCACCGTCTTGAACAAGGCCGACCGGCTGGATGAAAGAGAGGCGGAAGACAAGGCCGAAAGGGTCAGTGATCTTGCTCCTCATCCCGTTTTGGCCTCGGCTGTTACCGGCAGGGGCCTGGGTCTATTGGAAGAATGCCTTTCCCAGCGTCTGCAGCCCTTACCGGAGCATGAGATCCGATTGCCCTACACCTCTCAGGGGCTATCCCAGCTATCCAGGCTTTACCAGAGCACCGAGCTGGTTGGGGTGAGATACGAGGAGGAGCTGATTGTGCGGCTACGGGGGAAGAAAGAGTCTTTGGCCAGAGCAGGCCTGGATAGAGCTCTTCTGGAATGATGTGAATTGCCTGAAATTTTAAGCGATCACTTTCAGCTCAAGGAGACCATTGTCACCATCCTGGCTCGCGAGGCCGGGCATATAGATGCAGCCAAGAGAGCTATAAGAGATCAGAGGGCCAGCCTGGAGGATTTCATAGGGCGCGATCCATTCTTTCAAATAACTCTGGAGCCCTATGATCCGGGAGAGTATCAGGCTCCGGCCGTAGTCAGGCAGATGATAAAGAGCAGCGCCGTCTTTGGAATCGGCCCAATGGCTGCGGTGGCCGGAGCCATAGCCGGATATGCGGTGGCGGCTATGATGGAGGAGGGGGCAACTTATGCTGTGGTGGACAACGGTGGAGACATCTGCATCCTCAACGACCATCCCATAATTGTAGGAATTTACGCCGGAAGCTCTCCCATCAAAGACCTGGCCTTTGAGATCTCGCCCAGAAAGATGCCTCTGGGCATCTGCACCAGCTCCGGAACGGTAGGACCTTCCATCTCATTTGGCTGGGCAGATGCAGCGTTGGTGGTATCCCAGGATGTGGTGCTGGCGGATGCAGCGGCGACGGCACTGGGAAATGCCGTAACTGCTGATGGCCCATTGAAAGAGTGCTTTGCGGCCATAGACCGGCCGGGAATTGATGGCGCTCTGGTGGTGCGGGGCGGCGAGATGGCAATGTGGAAGGAGCTGCCGCCCCTGCACCGGGCCCGGATGGATGAAGACAGGATAACCAGAGAATAGTTGATCTGCCATGAGCAATTATTGGATGCAAGGAAGGGCGAGAGACTTATGAGGCAAATCAGAAGAGATAGGAAGAAGGTCAAGAGACCATTCCATGTCATGATCATACCAACCTTGGGCTGTCCCTCCAAGTGCGCCTACTGCTGGAGTTCCGATGCCGGCTCCCCGATCATGAGCCTGGATACGGTAGCAGATATCGTGTCCTGGCTCAAGGACTTCAGGGACGATCCGGTCACATTCACCTTTCATGGTGGGGAGCCATTGCTGGCCGGGGCTGATTTCTACAGGCATGCCCTGCCCATGCTGACCGATGATCTAAAGCACCTAGAGCCCAACTTCGCCCTGCAGACCAACCTCTGGAAGCTCACAGCCGAGCTGGCCGATGTCCTGGCCGAATACCATATCCCCATCGGCTCCAGCCTGGACGGGCCGGAGGATCTGAACGATCGGCAGAGGTCGGAGGGCTATTATCAAAAGACCATGAGAGGGTATGAGCTGGCACGCCAGCACGGCCTTGATGTCCAGTTCATCTGCACCTTCACCTCCCATTCCGTCCAGTTCAAGGAGGAGATATTCAAATTCTTCATGGAAAACCATCTCACCCTCAAGCTTCATCCGGCTTTGCCATCTCTGAAGAGCGACGAGCCTGAACGATGGGCACTGGCCCCGGAAATGTACGGCGAGCTTTTGGTCTATCTGCTGGATCGGTATCTTGAGAACATGGAAAATATAGAGGTTAGAAACATCAACGACTATGCCCGCTGCGTTCTGACCGGCAGGGGAACAGTCTGCACCTTCGTCGACTGCATGCAGAACACCTTTGCCGTGGGTCCTGACGGCAGCATCTATCCATGCTACCGCTTTGTGGGAATGCCCGACTATGTCATGGGCCACGTTCGGGACCGTCCCAGCCAGGAAGATCTGGCCAGCTCGGAGGCAGGAGTTCGCATGCATCGCTTCAAGGAGCATGTAGACAGGGAATGCAAAGGCTGCAAGCACATCCGCTACTGCCGGGGAGGCTGCCCCTACAATGCCATAGCTCCCAGCGACGGCGAGATCAAAGGGGTCGATCCCCACTGCCTGGCCTATAAAAGGATATTCGATGAGATATCCGATCGCTTCAATCAGGAGATGGCTGCCCTGGTGCAGCAGGGC
>NOLC01000097.1 GCA_002256595.1 Methanosaeta sp. NSP1
TGGACCAAGCATCCTCAACATAAGGGCTCAGATTGAGAGAAGGGGCAAACCTATGGTAGATGCTCCAAATTCGGGCGAGAGAGCTATATGGGTGGGAGAATTCACCTGCGCAGAAGATTTTCATCCAATCGAGGGGACCATCTTCCGGCCTCCACCAGCCTTGGGCCTCGGCAACCTGGAAAATATTTCTGGAATAGAGCAAGTTGCGATCTTCGGGATCTATCTCTCTTATGCGGAAGGTGTTAGCTGAAACAAAGATCTCTCCATCAGGAATTTTCCTGGCAACCCAAAGACCTCCAGTGCCATTGGGTGAGCTGCACATCTCCATCACCCATCCTTCTTTGGGATCGGCAAAGAGAAGTGTCTCTCCGACGCCATAGTAGCCATAGGTATCAATGAGCTTTCCTGCCAATTCCACAGCTTGCCTTGATTCGGTGCACCTTTCCAGTGTGATTTTAGATAGTTCGGAGGAAAAAAAGATTCGCTTCTGGGAATCATAGTCTTGGAGGGTTTTAGTTAAGGATGACCCTTCTCCTATCATAAGCTGATGCTCATTCATGATGCCATACGAAGATGTGAGGTAACCGTAGGTATGGTTGACTTCGTCAATGTATGCAATATTGGAACCATTCAAAGCCTTGGCTCCGGAGCTCCATGGATCAAAAGGGACGGCACGCTTAGAGCCCTCAGAATGATCTGCCGGGGGGACGTACTTCATAGTGCCAACCGACAGTGCATCATTGCTGTATCCTACATACATCGAATTATCTGCGCTTGCCCTGGGCGTGATTATAAAACTAGTGCAAGCATGAACTGGAGCAGAGATTAAGAGAAATATTAGGATTAATACAATGCAAAGGGCATCCTTTCTACTTACCATGATGGATGCATCCTCATAAGACCTTATCAGCTTTTTGATTTTTAAAGAATACTCCGCAGCTTGCTGCGGGGTATTCTTTAAAAATAAAGGCAGTCTATAGAGAAATCGATATCATCAGAAAGGTTTTATGCGGGGGACGGGATTCGAACCCGCGAACGCCTGCGCGACAGGGCCCTCAACCCTGCTCCTTTGACCTGGCTTGGAAACCCCCGCTCGAAATGGGTTTTAGATCAGCTTAATTTCGAAGCCGATCTCGCCTGATTTGCCTGCAACTTATGCCAGCTCTGCCAGCTTTGCATCCAGATCCTCAGCCCTCTTCTGTATCTCCTCAGAGGCCATGGCCACCAGATCCTTGGCGGGAATGCTTCCAGAGCCCTCAATGGAAACCACGAAAGAGTCCAGGACCGGCGTCAGCTTGATCGCTCCCGGCTCGCAGGCATCAATGCAGAGCTTGCAGAACGAGCATTCCAGCGTATTTGTAGCTTTCGCTCTGCCGCCTTCGAGTGCCAGGACAGCTCTGGGGCAGACCTCGATGCACTTGCCGCATCCATCGCAGGACTCAGCCACAGCGATCTCCGGCAGATTCTTGTAGCCGCATAAAGTGCCAGCCTGCCATTTAGAGTGCTCTTTGCCCACATGCTTGGTGGCATAGCCCTCTATCACCAGCTTTTCCCCCTCGCCCAAGATCACAATGGGAATCTTGTCGAAGGCGGGCTTGACCAGAGAGTCGGTGAATACAATGTCTTTGGAGTAAACCATGCCCGGCCCCTCAGCCGAGAGAGTGAAATCCACCCGGCATCCGGGACAGCCCACTCCGCCGCACTGACAGTCCTCTGGCATGGAGAACTGATCCAGCTCCTCCGCCTGCAGGGGAACCTCTCCCAGCCTCAAAGATATCTGCTCATCGAAGAGCACCGATGTGTTATCGTAGAGGCTTATCTCGTCAATAACCAGCACCGGCACCTCGCTCATGCAGGCTCGGCGAATGCCATTGGCAAATGCGGCGGTCACGCCGCTGAGGAGGAAGCGGATCTTGTCCTCCTCCAAATGCAGCAATTCAAACTTCAAACTCTTACACCCTTCGACCCCTCTTTCCGCCGGCAGGCTTGGTGCCGTCGTGGGGTATGGGGGTAGCATCCTCTATCCTTCCGATGCGCAGTCCCGCCCTGGCCAGGGCTCGGATAGCCGCCTGTGCACCAGGTCCCGGGGACCTCTGCTTGTTCCCGCCGGGAGCCCGTACCTTAACGTGAACCCCAACGATTCCCTTGTCTTTAACAGCCTCAGCGACCTGCATGGCCATCTGCATGGCTGTGTATGGAGAGCTCTCGTCCCTGGCCGCCTTGACCACCATGCCGCCCGAGATCTTGGCCAGAGTCTCAGCTCCGGTCAGATCGGTGATGGTGATCAGGGTGTTGTTGAAGGACGAGTAGATATGGGCAATGCCCCATTTTCCTTCTGCCATCTATGCTTCCACCCTGGGTGTTCTGGATGCCCTCTCAGGATGGCCTTCCTTGGCCATGGGCGATCCCATATAATAATCGATTGTCATTTCCTCGCCGCGCTTTACCAGATAGCCCGGAACATCTACTCTGCGCCCGGATACCTGAATGTGGCCGTGCACTATGAACTGCCTGGACTGCTTGAGAGAATTGGCCAGCCCCTGCCTGTAGACCTGGGTCTGCAGCCTCCTCTCCAGGACATCAGAGACCTTCATGGAAAGAATAGCGTCCAGGTCTCCTTCCTCTTTGAGCATTCCGAGATTCTTGAGCTTGGCCAAAATGGCCTCCGCCTCAGGTGGGGCATTTCCTACCGCCACGGCAGCAAGCATCTTTCTGCTGGCCTGCCTGTACTTTCTTAAAACCGCCTGGGCCTTCCACAGCTCCCTCTTGTTTCTAAGGCCATAGGCCTTGACTACCTCCACCTCTCCGGCGATGCGCTCAGCCTGCCAGGGGGTGCGGGGTCGTGCATACATCTTGCGGCTTTTGCCTGGATATCCCATCTTCTACCACCTACTCCTTGGTTGCAGCTGGTGCTGCGGCGGGTGTTCCTTCCTTCTTGCGGCTGACGCCCACGATTGCTCCGGTGCGTCCTGAGGATCTGGTCCTCTGACCGCGAACACGCAAACCACGCTCGTGCCGGATACCCTTATAGCTTCTCATCTTCTTCATGAGATCCAGGTCTTCCCGCAGGGTCATATTCAGATCCATGCCCATGACATGTATATCCGTGCCGGTCTCAATGTCGCCGCGCCGGTTGAGCATCCAGATGGGCAAAACCTTGGCCGCATCTTCCTCAATGACCTTCTTGAGCTTGTCTATCTCGGTATCGGGAAGCAGTCCCAGCGTGGCATAGGGGTCCACGCCTGCCTTGGCGGTGAATATGCTGGCCGCTCTTCGGCCTACGCCCTTGATGCCGGTCAGGGCCATATGAACCTGCCTCTTTCCGGCCAGGTCGGTATTTAAAATACGAACTATATGCCTAAGCTCCTCATCAGCGCTCTTTTTGACCTTCTCTTCAGGCTTCTTAGGCTTCTCTTTTCCTGCATTTGGTTTAGCCAATTTAGTCCTCCAGGGAATTTAAACTCCTCTGGATCAGCCCCGGGATAGTAGCCCGGCGCCGCCCTCTGATCACTTTGTGGGGCGATATAATCCAATGAGCCAGAATGAGGTTATGCTTCTCGTATAAAAGACTTATGAAATGCCAATAGAGTGTGGGGCTTGTAGCTTGCTGCCGAAATCGGCCCGGTCGAGGCAGAGGTATTTTATGCAGCAAGCCATATTTAATGGAAAACGTATTTTTAGAGCCGGATGCATGGGACTTTAAACCATAATGGGGACAAGGAAATCCTTATTAAAGGCTAGGATTAAGAGCCCAAGATACGAATTCCGATAATTAGGCTCATATTAAATTTCTAAAAGACAAGCCAAGATAATCAAGATCAGTGGGGGTTTCCAATGACCATGAAAGAAAAGGAGATCAAGCGGGCGGTAAAGGAAGGCTATGCCCGCATTGCAAAGCAAGCTACGTCTTACTACTCATCTCAGGAGGGCTCCGGCTATTTCGATAATCTCCAGGAGATCTGCAGGAGGATAGGCTATTCCGAGGAGGAGATATCTGCAGCACCTCCCGAATCCAATCTTGGACTGGGCTGCGGCAATCCCGTCGCCCTGGCGGCCATAAAAGAAGGAGAGACGGTGCTGGACATGGGCTCAGGAGCAGGCTTTGACTGCTTTTTGGCTTCCACCCAGGTTGGACCGTCGGGAAAGGTCATAGGGGTGGACATCACCTCGGAGATGGTGGACAAGGCCAGGGCCAATGCCAGGAAAGGCGGATATGAGAATATCGACTTCCGGCAGGGCGACCTGGAGAACATGCCTGTTGCAGACAGCTTTGTGGACGTAGTCATCTCCAACTGCGTCATAAATCTGGTGCCCAACAAGAGGCTGGTATTCAAGGAGGCCTTCCGGGTGCTCAAGCCCGGCGGAAGGCTGGCCATATCCGATGTGGTCCTGACCAGAGAGCTGCCCGACTTTGTAAAGAATTCCACCCGGGCCTATATCGGCTGCCTGGCCGGGGCTATAATGAAGGAGGAATATCTGCAGATCATCAGCAATGTAGGCTTTTCAGGTATTTCTGTGGCCGCAGAGTCTAGCTTCCCGGTGCAGTCTCTGCTCTGCGAGAGCGGCGGATCTGCAGCCATAGAGATGCCCCAATTCTCTCCAGAGCAGCAAAAGGAGATTGCTGATTCGGTTTTGAGCATAAAGGTCGATGCCAGAAAGCCAGGATAAAAGAAAGGCATCTTGCATGTGGCAGAAATATCATAGGAGAAGATTTATTATGGGAGATGATTTGCATTAAGTGCAGCCTGCTTTTAATGGTGGCAATTTTGATCTTTTCATCGGCCATAAATCAGCCGGCAGATGCAGCCTGCCCTGTGGGAGGCTGCGGAGCGGGGGATGATTCCTGGCTCACATCAGCCCAGTCCTTCATCAGCTCAGATGTTCCCCTGGTTGGGGCGAGCGCCAGCGCCAATGCCGGCTCCGACTTCGCCTATTCCCGAAGCTTCAGGGCCGGGCCGCAGGTGAAATCGATCACAAACAACAGTACAGTTTCCACCATTCCTGCCCTGGCCGAGGCGTATGTGACCCCGGGCTCAAGGGAGGAGCTGTTCGTCTCCCCACAAATGCTAAAGTCCCTGGATTCTCTTTCCAGAGATGAGGTGGCGCTTGATGTCTCTGCCGGCCGCTCTCCAGGACAGAGCCGCATCAGAGGGGCGGTCAACATCCCGGCAGGGAGATTTTTCCATGAGAATGGAACCTTGCGCAATATATCGGATCTGGCTGAGCTATTGGGCCGGGCGGGCATCTCCGGCAGCGATTCGGTTATGGTCTACAGCGAGAGCTTCAAATCGGGAGAGGCGACAGCAGTGCTCTATGCATTGCGCTGCCTGGGCCATGATGGGGCAAGGGCTCTGGATGGCGGCCTGGACAATTGGATGGCAGCCAGCCTTCCCCTGGAGAGCAGAGAGACTGTTCGCTCCCCTACCAGCTATTTACCCGGCCGCCCTCTGGAGTCTCCAGCGGACTATGATCTGGTCAGATCCGGCCGGGTGCAGATGGTGGATGCCAGAAGGATTCAGGAGTTCGGGAGAGAAAAGATAGGCAATGCCACCTGGATCAGCCCGGAGAGCCTGCTGGTGGAGGGCAGGCTCAAGTCGAACCTCAACGACACATTTGCCCGGCTTAATACAAGCCAGACAACAGTGGTCTACTCGGATGATATCTTCGGGGCCTCTTTAGTCTGGTTTGCCCTGGAGCTGATGGGATATGACGCCAGGATCTACAGATGGCAGGACTGGCAAGAACATGAAGACCGCAACCGTTAGCAGTTCAGGATGGTCTAAATATGTCGATTGACGAAATCTATAACTCCATGCAACGATCAATCCTTTGTGGTGAGATTTTATGAAGGACGAAGTCTTTTTCGGAGAGGGAATAGCCAGGACCAAAAGCGACTATCCTGACCTCTACAAAGCTATAGTGGCCTTGAATGAGGCTGCCTATACCGGTAAAGCGTTGGACTACAAGACCCAGAAGCTGATAGCCATAGGCATAAACGCCGCCGCTTCCGATGAGAGGGCAGCTAAAAAGCAGATGATGAGCGGCATGAAGGAGCTGGGCATCACCAAGGACGAGATCGTGGATGTGCTGAGAGTAGTCTTGCTGACCTCGGGAATGCCTCCTTACACCAAGGGCATGAAGGTGCTGGGGGAGATACTGGAGAAATAATCTTCCTGTATAATATTTTTTAGTATTTAGTAATTTTAGCTTCTTCAATCAGAGATGGCCTTCTTCCTCAGCAGCCGGTTATAGGCCAGGGCAAACCTGTGCGCCTCATCCCTGATTTCCTGCAGGTATAGCGAGGCCTTCTCCTCCTTTTTTATGTCCAGTGGCCCGTCCAGGCCCGGCATATAGACCTCCTCCTCACTTTTGGCCAGGGAGACGACTGGAATCTTCAGCCGCAGAGCCTGCAGCTCGGAGAGGGCCGCGGAGAGCTGTCCCTTGCCCCCGTCGATGACTATCAGGTCGGGCATATCCTGCCTCTCCTCTTTCAGGCGGCTGTAGCGGCGGCGAACGGTCTCAGCAAGCGAGGCAAAGTCGTCTATTCCCGAGACGCTCTTGATCTTGAAGCGGCGGTAGTTACTTTTGTCCGGCCTGCCGCCTCTGAATTGGACCATGGAGCCTACGGAGAAGGTGCCGGCCAGATGAGATATATCGAAGCACTCTATGACCTGGGGGCTCTTGTTAAGGCGCAGAGCCTCTTGCAGGGCGGAGAGCTTCTCTCTATCCCCGAAGAAGCCGGCCTCCAGATTCTTTCGAGCCAGATCCAGGAGCATCTTCTTCTCCCCCTGGCGGGGCACTGTGGCTTTGACCTTCTTGCCCTTCTGGTGAGCCAGGAAATCAACCAGAGACTGCTCCAGGGGCTGCTCTAAAATGAGCTCCTCCGGCGGCTCCCTCTCCGAGTAGTACTGCACCAGGAACTCCTCCAGGAAGCTGTCGCTGTTGGAAAAGACATACTCCTCCTTGCCCTCTAAAGTTCCCCGGTAGACCCGGAAGAGCATGAGATAGACGCTGGAGCCCTCCACCTGGTAGCTGATTACATCCTGATCATAGCTGCGGCTCCTCTCCACCTGCTGGCGTTCCTGAAGATGCTGCAAGGCCCTGATCTCGTCTCGCATCTGCATGGCTCTTTCAAATTCTTGCCGAGCGGAGAGAATGGCCATCTCCGCCTGCAAAGACGTGAGAAGCTCATCTGTCTTTCCGGCCAGGGCAGAGGCGGCCCTGGAAGCCCTGGCCCGGTAATCGGCCCGGCTGATCCGACCCACGCAGGGTCCTGAGCAGTGGCCCAGATGGTAGCGCAGGCAGGGCCGCTTGGGAAAGCGCTTGCAGTTGGCCAGGCCAAAGGCCTTACGAACCAGTTGATAGACGAAGGTCCTCTCCCGGGAGGAGACAAAGGGGCCGAAGAAGGAGCCCCTGGCGCCCCGCCGGCGCGATATCCTCAGCCGGGGGAAGTCCTCCTCGGTCAGCTCTATGCCGGCATAGCGAGAGGAGTCCTTGAGCTTGATATTGTAGCGGGGCTGGTGCTTTTTGACAAGGGTGTTCTCTAAAAGCAGGGCCTCAAGCTCGGTGTTGGTCACTATAAAATCCAAGCCCACTGCCGCAGCCACCAGAGCCGCAGTTCTGGGCTCATGGTCCTGCTTTTGAAAGTAGCTGGAAACCCGCTTTTTTAGATCTCTGGCTTTGCCTACGTAGATCACCACATCCCGGCTGTCT
>NOLC01000214.1 GCA_002256595.1 Methanosaeta sp. NSP1
GTCATGCACCTCGGCCACATCCACCTTTCGGGGTTCGATTCCCGCCTGGGCGAAGGCGGCTCGACCGGCATGAACTGTGGCATCAAGGGTGGTCAGATCGCGACGGTCGTGCAAAGCCAATGTGTCGCTGGCCTGGGCGCTGGCCGCTACCTTGATGGGACTCTCAGAGAGCTTGCTCGCCATCTCCGTCGGAGCAAGAACCACTGCCGCAGCACCGTCGGATATGGGAGAGCAGTCCAATACGTGGAGCGGATCGGCCACCATGGGAGAGCGGTTTACGTCTTCTATAGTTATCTCCATTTGATACTGGGCTATGGGGTTGAAGCAGGCATGGTGATGGTTTTTCACTGCCACCGCTGCCATCTGGTCATGGGTGGTGCCGTAGCGGCGCATGTGAAGCTTGGCCATCATGGCATAAAGGGCAGGGAAGGTCGCGCCAAAGAAGCACTCCCATTCCCTGTCGGCTGCTGAGGCCAGGGCATCGGCTGCGGTGCCGGAGGATACGTCGGTCATCTTCTCCACTCCGGCGGCAATGACAATATCGTTGTAGCCGCTGGCCACGGCTAAAATCCCCTGGCGCAGTGCCAGGCCCCCCGAGGCGCAGGCAGCCTCCACCCGGGTGGAGGGGATGTGCAGCCTTGACAGCCCGGCGCAGTCGGCGATAAGAGCCCCGATATGCTCCTGCTCCACAAACCGCCCGCCGCTCATATTGCCCACGAATAAGGCATCGATCTGCTCGCCGCTGATTTCTGCGTCCTCTATGGCCAGCACTCCCGCCTCGGCAATCATGTCGCGCAAAGAGACGTCCCATCTCTCTCCGAATTTGGTGCAGCCTACACCAATTATAGATACTGATCTCATATTCTCAGCTTGCCCTTATGTCTGGCGTACATGGCATAATCAAGATACTCTCCCCCGGCGATATAGTCACGAACGCTGGGAGCCCTGCAGCGGATCTCATCAATTTTATCCGTTACCTTGATGCTGAAGGCATCGCTTCCCGCGCCTGATCCGAAGCTGGTCACAAAGATCCTCTCGCCGGGCCGGGCCACGTCCAGTGTGGCGGCAAGACCAATCAGGCAGGACGCGGAGTAGGTATTTCCGATCAGGGGTACAATCAGGCCCGGCTCGATCTGCTTTTTGGAGAAGCCCAGCATCCTGGAGACCCGCACTGGAAATTTGCCATTGGGCTGATGGAAAACGGCATAATCGTAATCCTCGGGTTTTGTGCCCATCCGCTCCATCAGGCCGCGGGCAGCTCCGGTCACATGTTTGAAGTAGGCCGGCTCGCCGGTGAACCGCCCGCCATGCTCGGGATAGGGCATGCCCTCCCGCCTCCAGAAGTCCGGGGTATCGGTGGTGAAGGAGTAGGTTGCCTCGATCTCAGCAGCCAGATCCCGGCTGCCTATTAAATATGCAGCTCCCCCAGCCGCAGCAGTGTACTCCAGCATATCTCCGGGAGCGCCCTGGCTGACATCAGAGCCTATGGCCAGGCCCTGGTCGATGAGATTTGATCCCACCAGGCCCATGCAGGCCTGGACGGCTGCGGTTCCCGCTTTGCAGGCAAACTCGAAATCAGCGGCTGTAAAAGAGGATGACGAGCAAACCGCCTGGCCCACAATGGTGGCGGTGGGCTTTACGGCATAGGGATGGCTCTCTGATCCCACATAAATGGCTCCTATCCTCTTGGGATCGGCGCCGCAGCGGGCAATGGCGTTTCGGGCTGCCTCCACGGCTATGGTCACTGCATCCTCATCCAGATCCGGCACGGACTTTTCCAGGACCCGCAGGCCCTCGGAAATCTCCTCTCCGTCTCCCCAAACCCTGGCGATCTCATCCAGCCTTATGCGAAATCGGGGTATATAGACCCCATAACTTACAATGCCTGTGGCCAAGAGATCTCACCCTTTGCTGAGTGCAATGGAGATTTCATCAACGGAAAAAGGTGTCGTCAAAAGAGGAATGTTCTCTACCTCGGCGATCCTTATGGCTATGGGGTCGACCTGGTCGGGCAGGATTCCCTGCAGTATCACCGCACCCGGCTTGAGGTTGCTCACCCGCACCGCCACCATGGGCGATTTGCCGGAATGCACTCCTGTGAATATCAGGGCTCGGGCAGTGCTGCGGCCATAGATCTTCTGGAAATGGTCGGGAAGCATGTCGATTATAGCCTTAATGCTGTCTATGACCGTATAACCCCAGATGGTGATATCCGTGCGGCCGAAGATGATTTTCGCCTCCAGCTTTTTGGCCACCTCCCGGAGGGGTATGGGGTCCTGGTACTCGCAGACGCTGCATATGGAGTCGATCCCCAGGATGTCCCCCCACATATCCTCGTAGGCCCGCAGCACATTGCAGCCCCGGCCCTCGTCTATGCGCAGCAGGGCGTCGATGATCTTGCTCACGATCATTATTCCGGGGGACTTGCGCCTGCCGCTCTCGTAGTCGGATATAACAGAAGGAGACATGCCCATATAGTTGGACAGGTCGGTCTGGGTTATGGCGAAGTTGCGTCGCCACTTCCTCAGGGTCTCACCGGGATTTTGGGAAAGGGTGATCTCTCCAGCTATCTTCTCGGCCAACAGTCCTTTAGCATTGGAGATCTCCCCGCGGGAATTCATAAAGCAACAACAGGTCCAACTAGGATATAAATCTGACGAAAATAATTCGGCATTCGCCGAAGGATTATCCTAAAAGGCATCTTATTCAATTATAAGCAGCCGGAATAAGCAACTGAAAAATGCGTCGACCGGGATTCGAACCCGGGTTGTAGGCTTGCTTCGCAGATGACGAATCTGCCTGGAAGGCCCAAGTCATAACCACTAGACCATCGACGCTTCGCCCTTAGGTAGAACAGCTTGAACTTAACTGTTTCGATCCAAATGCCATTGCTTCGATGCCTGGGGGCTCAGGATGCTTGCCTTTCTGATCAGGTGATATCCGGCTGAGTGACCACCAATTTGATGTATTCCACCAAAATGGGAATCTCCTTGGCTGCTATAATCTGCCAGTATTCATCGACCATGGGGGCCCAGTGGCCGCCTCTTTTTTCAAAGCTGAGGATCTCATCAAGGCTGCAAAATCCCGAGGCTATTCCATCGGTCTTATTCACGAAGAAGCCGAAGAATTTCTTGCCGATGGGCCCATACTCTGCCAGATACCAGTGCATCTCCTTCTCGTTGTAAAGATGCAAATGAATTCGCTCTTCGCCAATGCTGTAGTGATCATATGTCAGGCAGGGAAGCCTGGCCAAATCGGCTGATGACAGCTCACAGAATCTCTTGCTCAAACAAAATCTACCCCGTTGATGGATGGTTCATGGATCGTTCCCCGTTAAGTATCTGGCTCTTAATCCTCAAGGCGAGAGCTGCTATATGCCTTAAGGATCACTCCTTTCCAGGAGATCTATCCGGTCTCGGATAATTTGATATATGGGTGAGACCGCGAAGAGCAATCCAGGAAAAAAGAATGAACGCCCTTATCGTCGCCTTCTGGCTGATGCTGCCCGCCTACATTCCCAACAACTGCGCTGCCCTTTTCGGGGGCGGCACGCCTCTGGACAGGGGACGGATTTTGCAGGACGGAAAGCGCTTCCTGGGCGATGGCAAGACCTTTCGGGGAACCTTTGCCGGAACGCTCTGCGGCCTCCTGGCGGGGCTGCTGCAAAATCAGATTGCTCCTGTCCTGGGCCTGCCGTCCTTTGGCAGCGGCTTTGAGCAATTCTCCATTCTCCTCTCCCTCTCCCTGGGAGCCATGCTGGGCGATATCGTGGCTGCATTCTTCAAGCGCCGCATGGGACTGCAGCGTGGTGCGCCTCTTTTTATCATAGATCAGCTTGATTTCGTCCTGGGTGCCTGGCTTATGAGCCTTTTAGTAGCGCCGGAGTGGTTTATGCAGCATTTCACGTTTACTATAATACTGGTAGTATTAATAATAACTCCCATCCTGCACCGGGTAACCAACATCATAGGCTACCGGATGGGCGCAAAGAGGGAGCCCTGGTAATCTGGCTATGGCCTTAAGCCTCATCGAAATGCTCCGGCCCAATTCTCAGGTTCATTATTCCGGAAAGGCTTTAGCACATTTTCCCTGTCGGCCATCGCGAAAGGTTTATAAGTTTAGGTAATTGATACCGAGAGCGTCATAGCCAATTTTATCGCAATATGGCATGAAATTGGTGAAATGAAAAGGAGGAGGAATAAATGGACGCATTTGGCATGGGACTCGTAGCTGCTATGGGTGCCCTTGCGACAGTTGCAGGTGCTTCTGAGGATATCGACTCGGATATAGGCTCTCAGAGCAATCCCAACTCGCAAGTTCAATTAGCTGCCCAGGTTGGAAATCCCCACAGGATTTACAACAAGGCCATTGCAGGCGAGCCGCCATCGAACGCTCTGTGGTGTACAACCGCAGCCATCATGGCTTATGTGCTCATTGAAGGCTATGGTATGCCTTTGCTCTTTGCAGCAGCCGCTGGCGCATCATTGGCCGCTCTATTCGACGGTGTAATGTCCGTGAGCGCCTACCTTGGTAGGAACGCCAGCCAGGCCAGATTCAATCAGTGGATCTACCTGGATATCTTAAGGTATACTACGCCATCTATTATGGCACATGTGTGGATTACATCATTTTGTATTGTATTGATTTCTATAATGCAAGTATATATTCTAACGCCTCATCATCCTTTCCCGATTCCCGTCATCGCCCTGGTTTGGGGATTGACCGTCGGTGCTATCGGATCGTCCGTGGGTGATATTCACTACGGTGGTGAGCGTGAGTTCCAGTGGAGGCTTTTCGGACAGGGCTTGAACACCATGCTTTCCGGACAGATCGTTCGTAAGGCAGAAGCCGGCCTTCGGAACTCTATAGACAACGCCTGGTTCTGCGCCAAATTCGGCGGACCGTGCACGGGAATGGGCTTCGGCCTGACTGTTTTCCTGGACAACTGGAGAACAACTGTCTTTGACCCCATCACCCAGGCCACCTATGCCATTCTCATGGGCGTTTTCTTTGTGATTGTGATGAACCTGTACAACTTCTACTGTGAGCTTTCCGCTCGGAGAAAGTACGGGCCGTATCCAGGATACAAGGGGGATATAGCTGCATGAACTTCGATGCTAATACTATCATATATCTTCTGGAAATCATCGTAGGAGGTCTTCTTGTGGGCATCGGCGTTCACTTCGTGCCCGTGGGCGGCGCTCCCGCAGCCATGGCCCAGGCCACTGGTATCGGAACAGGCACGGTGCAATTGGCGGCAGGCTCAGGCCTTACCGGACTCTTGTCCGCCGGCTTGATGATGTACGCCATGACACTGAGCCCGACATTTGCCCAAGACGGCTACAGCATCTGGCCGATCCTTCTAACCGGAGCGGTTGGAGCCATGATCATGATGGATGCCACCATGCTCACAGGTAGCTGGATCTACGCCTACGCCGTAGGTGCGCCTTTCGCCTCAGCCAAGGTCAACTACGATCCCATCACCAAGTTCTCTCAGCCGCCATATGTCGCTCCGGGAACAGTCGGTCAGGGCATTCCCACCGTCTGCTTTGTCTCTGGGACCATTGGCGCAGCCATGGGAGGCCTGGGCGGTGCCATGATCTACTTCCCGCTGGTTCAGATCAACGGCAATCCGGCCATGAGTGCCATCTTCGCCATAGGGATATTCATGGTGGATGCAGTGCTCGCTTCCTGGAACATCCAGGGAACCATCGAGGGATTCCATGATCCCAAGTTCAAGAAGTGGCCCAAGGCCTTCAAGGCCTGTCTGGTCTCCACAGCAATCCTGGCAGTGGTCGCTATACTGATCACTCCATTGGTCGGAGGTGCCTAAGATGGCAGCAGTTAGGGGTTTTAAGATCGAGCCCAAGCAGCTTCGTATCTATGGTTTGATCGGCTCGGTAGTGGGAATATACCTGGCTTACCTGCTCAACGCTATCACCGGAACCACCATCTTCTCCTTCGTAGGAGCCCTGGCCGCCATCCTTGGTGCGGTTATGGGAGCCAATGCAGTTAGAAGAGTGTGTGCTTATGGCATAGGCACAGGAGTTCCATCCATCGGAATGCTCTCTTTAGGAATGGGCGTAGTTGCAGTTCTATTCGGCCTGAGCATTGCAGAGCAGATGGGCATAGGAGTTCTGGGGGTAATCATTGCCCTGGTTTACTCCATGATCTTCGGATATGTGGTGGGGCTTATCGCCAACCGGGTTATGGGCTTTAACATCCCAGTCATGGAGGAAGGCCTGACCGATCTGTCCGGAGCAGGAACCCTGGCCATATTGGGCTGGTCCTTTGCCATATCCGGATCGCTGGGCTATGCCGATATCGTGAACAGCGTCATCAATACCGGCTTCTTGGCCATCATCTTCATCTGCGGCGGTCTGGCAATATTGCATCCATTCAACGCCAATCTGGGACCGGATGAGAAGCAGGATAGAACCCTGGTAAACGCGGTAATGGTAGGTGGCATGTCCACCATTGCTACAGGCATTTGCGCCCTGATGACTCTGGGCCTTGCCGCGGGCATGGTGCAGATCGTAGTGGGCTTTGCCGTCTGGTATTACTTCTTCGTATGGTACTACAGACTGGCAGCGAGGGATGCCTCAGCAGTGGTAGGAACGGGGCTATTGCCGCCAACGGTGCAGTGAGGAGGTCTAGGAAATGGGAATTGTTAGAATATCATCGGAACTGGGCCTGTCATTCGATCCGCTCAAGGGGATGGTAGCAGAGGAGAGAGACGACGTCATTCAGTATGCTCTCGATCCCATCATCCCCATGGTGGATAGATTGGACCACATTGCAGATGATCTTATGAACCAGTTGGTGCCGGACAATGAGCTTATGGAGTCTTATGCCAACCGAGGCAAGGCATCCTATATCGGCGGCCTGTACACCAATATCTGGATGGGATTCATCATCGGCCTGGTTGTAGCCTTTGTCCTCCTCATCAGCACGCTCTTCACCAGCGAGGAAGGACTGAATATCATAAAGGCAGCAATGGGAGGTGCCTGAAATGGCACTTAAGAAGAAGCCATCTGAGCCTTGGCCGCTCATCACCGGCGAGTATGAGGCAGGAAATCCGGAAAATCCGGTGGCTATCTGCACCTGCGGATCTCACATCAAGGGCTCGGAGCTATTGGCTGCGGGAGCAGCCCTGGCAGGACCGTGCAAGACCGAGAACATCGGCATTGAGAAGATGGTCGCGAACCTGGTCTCCAATCCCAACATCAGATATCTGATCATTACGGGGATGGAGGTCAAGGGACACATCACCGGCCAGGCAGTGGAAGCCTTTCTCAAAGATGGCATAGATAAGGAAGGAAGAATTGTCGGTGCCAAGGGAGCCATTCCCTTCATCCAGAACCTGAATGAGGAGGCCATTGAGAGGGTCAAGGAGCAGGTCCAGCCCGTCATGATGATGGATACCGAGGACATGGGCGCCATCAAGGCCAAGATCGCGGAGCTGGTCTCCAAGGATCCGGGTGCCTTAGATGTCGAGCCCATGAGAATCGAGATCAAAGAGGGCGGAGCAGAAGAGGAGGAAACAGGTCCCAGGCCCATGGCGGCAGAGGCTGTGGATATTCTGGGCAGAATGAGGCTCATGGATGCTGCGGTCACCAATAACGGTCTGCTCAACAAGTTCCAGGCAGGCGCTTATGCCGGCAAGATAGAGGGCATTGCTCTGGGCATGACTGTGGTCCTGATCTTC
>NOLC01000163.1 GCA_002256595.1 Methanosaeta sp. NSP1
AGTGGACCGCTCTCCGGAGGTGGATGTGGCGTGGCGGCGTGCCTTCCACCTATTTTTACAGACCTCTTCAGTTTCACCCCGCCCATGAACAGCCCTTAAATAACCTGCCGGCCCAATCATCCCATCTTGACCCAGATATTCACCGTCTCCGAGTTGAATTCGAGGATCTCCGACCGCCTGGATGGCGACCTGCGCCTGCACGACCTCTGGGCCAGGGGCGAGGTCTCCAATTACATCCATCACCGCTCCGGGCACAGATACTTCACCCTCAAGGACAGGGAGTCCCAGATCTCCTGCGTCCTGTTCAAGGGCAACGGAGGCTCCCTGGACTTCGAGATGAATGACGGCAAGAACGTCCTGGTCTATGGAGATATCTCGGTTTACCGTCCCCAGGGCAAGGTTCAGCTCGTCGCCCGCGGCATCAAGCAGGATGAAGGCCTTGGATTTCGCCACCTGCAGCTTGAGGCGCTCAAAGAGCGGCTGGCAGCAGAGGGCTTATTCGCCCCGGAGAGAAAGCGGGCCCTGCCCCGCTATCCGGAGAGCATAGGGATCGTCACCTCCCCCCAGGGCGCAGCTCTGCGGGATGTGCTTCGCACCTTGGGCAGCTATCCGGCCAGGATCATCCTATCTCCGGCCATGGTTCAGGGCGAGGGAGCGGAGAAGAGCATTGCCGCCGCCCTGCTGGCTTTGAGGGGCCGCTCTGATCTGATCATAGTCTGCCGGGGAGGCGGCTCAACTGAGGATCTGTGGTGCTTCAACTCGGAGATCGTGGCTCGCGCCATATTCGCCTGCGACGCGCCGGTTATCTCTGCCGTGGGCCATGAGACCGATGTGACTGTAGCCGACTACGTGGCTGATGCCAGGGCGGCGACGCCCACAGCGGCTGCCAAGATGGCTGTTCCTGACCTGGAGGAGCTAGAGGAGGCCCTGAGATACACAAAGGTGCGGATGATGCGTGCCCTCTGGACCTGCCTGGAGAGAGCAAAGGATAGGCTGGATCATATGCAGCGTGCCTTGGCCGCCCGGCGGATGTACGCCCTGGCCAGGGACTCTCGCCAGCGGCTGGATTACCTCAGCCAGAGGCTGGATGGGGCGCAGGCCGGCAGGCTGGACCGCCATAAGAGCCGGCTGGAGCTGCTGGCAGGACGGCTGGGGGCGGTGGGCCCCAGGGCGACGCTTCTGCGCGGCTATGCCATCGCCCGATCCGGAAAGAGCCTGATAATCAGGGCTGCAGATGTCCTGCCGGGAGAGGAGATAGAGCTGGTCCTGGGCCGGGGCAGTCTTCTATGCAGGGTTCTGGAATGCAGGGAGGATGAGGAGGTGTTGCTGTGAAGGAAGAGGAGACAAGCCTGGAAGAGGCATTGGACGATCTGGAGCAGATCGTAGAGTTGCTGGAGGAGGGCAAGATGAGCCTGGAGGAGAGCCTGGAGCTGTACGAGAAGGGTATGAAGCTTGCCGGCCTCTGCCAGAGCCGGCTGGAGAGCGCAGAAAAGAGGATCGAGTGCCTCACCGGAGAGCTGCCCCCTGATTTGATCTGAACCGCCGGGGCTTCGAAATATCTTCTGTCCGGCAGCCCGGACCTGGCAATAAGGTTAAATATATCTCAAGATGTACTTTTTTATACATCATAGTAATGATTAGTACATTAGAAAGTCCAGCCGGTGATCCTTTGAATGCTGTGATATCCCCAAATGCTGCGGTCAAGTTCGGCCGCTATGGCGGCCTATTTGTGCCCGAGACGCTGGTGCAGCCCCTGAAGGAGCTGTCCCAGTCCTACCATAGCCTGATGAAAGATGATAGCTTCCGGGAGGAGCTGGGGCTCCTGCTCAAGAATTTTGCCGGAAGGCCCACGGCTCTGTATCATGCCAGGAACCTCAGCCGCAAGCTGGGCTCTAAAGTCTACCTCAAGAGGGAGGATCTGGTGCATGGCGGGGCGCACAAGCTCAACAACACCCTGGGCCAGGCCCTGGTGGCCAAGAGGATGGGCAAGACCCGTCTCATCGCCGAGACCGGGGCGGGCCAGCACGGCGTGGCCACAGCCATTGTAGGAGCCAATCTGGGCTTTCGGACCCAGATCTACATGGGCGAGGTGGACATAGAGAGGCAGAAGATGAACGTCTACCGCATGCGCCTCATGGGCGCTGAGGTCATACCGGTCCGATCCGGCTCCCGAACCCTTAAAGACGCCATCAATGAGGCCATGAGGGACTGGGCCTCCTCCTTCGACCATACCCATTATCTTCTGGGAACAGCCGCCGGGGCCCATCCCTTCCCCAGCATGGTGCGGGATTTCCAGAGTGTGATCGGGCGGGAGACAAAGGAGCAGATCATGCAGGCGGAGGGCCGTCTTCCCGATAGCATTGTGGCCTGCGTTGGGGGAGGAAGCAATGCCATGGGCATATTCGCCCCCTTCCTTCAAGACGAGTCCGTCCGGCTGATAGCAGTGGAGGCGGGTGGGCGCGGTCCGGGATGCACGGACAAGACCGCAGATCACGGGGCCAGCCTGGGATTGGGCAGCGACGGTGTCTTGCACGGCGCTCTGACCAAGATCCTGCAGGACCCCTACGGCCAGATTCTGGAGTCCTATTCCGTGGCTGCCGGCCTGGACTACCCCGGCGTGGGACCGGAGCTGGCATACCTGGCAGAGAAGGGCCGGGTGACGACGCGCATGGCCGACGACCAGACGGCCATGAAAGGATTTCATGCCCTATCTAAATTGGAGGGGATCATACCGGCTCTGGAGTCAGCCCATGCCGTGGGCTATGCCCTAAAGCAGCCGGAGGAGCTGGGAGGCCTGGCGGTGATCAATATCTCGGGCCGCGGAGACAAGGATCTGGCGACGGTGAACGGCATAGACGCCGTCGCGATGGACACGCCTGATCTGGTGCGCCGCCTGGCGGAGGCCGGAGCGGATATCATTGAGCTGGGGCTGCCCCACTCTGATCCCATAGCCGACGGCCCCACCATTCAGGCCGCTGCCCAGAGGGCCATTGCAGCAGGCATGAACACCGATGTCTACTTCAGCGTAGCGAAGCAGGCGGATGTGCCTGTTCCCAAGGTTTTCATGGGCTACTACAA
>NOLC01000177.1 GCA_002256595.1 Methanosaeta sp. NSP1
CTGGCATCGCTGACGGTACCCCCCGCCTCCTCTATGAGCAGCTTTCCCGCTGCCACATCCACCACCCGCATCATTCCCCGCAGGTCCACGAAGGCATCCAGCCTTCCTGAGGCCACCAGTGCCATCTCCAGGGCGGTGCTGCCTAAAGTACGAATGCGGCGCACCACATCCCCAACCCCGGCCATCCTCCCGGTATGGGGTCGCAATGTGTAGGCGGATATGCTGAAATGAGGCAGATCGGCGTTGGAGGAGACACTCATGCGGCCACCTGGCTCAGCATATGCCCCCCGCCCGGTTTCAGCATAGTATCTTGTGCCCCGGAAAAGGTCGCAGACATAGCCGAAATGAAAGTCGCCCTGGCTGATATAGATGGAGACGGAGTAGAAGGGAATGCCGGCTATGGCATTGAATGTGCCGTCCAGGGGATCGAGATGCAGGAAATAGTCAGCCCTCTCCCCTATCATGGCCTCGCCTGCCTCCTCGCTGAGAACCCGAAAGCCCAGGCCGGAGGCACGAAGCTGATTTAAAACCGCATCCTCTGCCGCCCGGTCGATGCTCTTGGTGGGTGTGCCGTCCGCTCCCATCCTGACCATCTCTGCTGCCGCCGGGCTGCCCACCATCTCCCGGATGGAAGAGGCGGCAGCGTCTGCCGCCCGGTCGCACAGGCTCTTCAGCTCCCGCCCCTTCGGTGAAAGTCCTTCGCTCATCGCTTAAACAAAAGCCGCTTCACTATTAAAGTTTCTCACATAGGAATGAAAAGATTTAAAATGCAATCTTGTATCACGCTATCACGTGACAAATTCACATGACAAATATGCGACGTCGTCACATCTAGGAGGGATTCTATTGATCGTCGGACTGCCTACTGATACATTTATTGGAGTTATTATCGTGCCTGTGGCCATATCCCTGTTGCTCTTGATCTGGGCTTTGAGGTGGTGATAGCCTTGGACCTCTTTGGAACGATTATTATAATTCTCTATTTCGTGGGCCTGGTGGGCATAGGAGTCCTGGCCTCCAAGAAGATCAAGAACTCGGCGGACTTCCTGGTGGCAGGAAGGAACCTGGGCTTCTGGACATTCACTCTACTGGTGGTCTCCAGCATCTGCAGCGGCATGACCATCCTGGGAGTGGCCGGCCTCGGCTATGCTACCGGCTGGCCCAGCATCTGGGAGCAGATATTCGTGCCCCTCTGCGCTGCGATATGCATACTGTTCTTTGGAACCAAGATCCATGCCGTGGCGGCCAAGACCGGCTATGTCACAGTGCAGGACTACTTCGCCCACCGCTTTTACAGCCCGAAGGGCATTCGCGGCACCTCCGCCATAATCGGCATTCTCATATCCATCATCTACCTGGTAGGCCAGTACATGGCTCTTCGACATCCCCTATCAGTGGGCTCTGATCATCGGGGCAGTCATAGTCATGGCCTACACCATCCTGGGCGGCCTTTATGCCGTAGGCATGGCCTCCCTGGTGCAGGGGATAATGATCCTGGCCGGAGTGCTGCTGGTGGGCCCTGCGGTCATCGCTGCCGCCGGCGGCCTGGAGCACATCAACCTGGTCCTGGCGGGGATAGACGCCAATATGACCCATCTCTGGTATCCCCAGGTGCATCCGCCCTATGCCAAGTACGCCTTCCTGACACCGCAGTACCTGTTCTCTTTCTTCTTTTTGCTGGCATTCGGCCTGGCCGCAGCGCCCCACGTGGTGAACAATGTTCTGGCGGCCAAGGACAACAGGTACTTTAAGTGGTCCCCGCTAGCGGCATTCGTCATCTATGCCGTGATCATGTACCTGTGCAAGATCACAGGATTTGCCGCCCGATCCATGGTGGAGGAGGGCATGATCTCTCTGCCCACCAATGTCAGCAATCCTGCCGACTACAGCTTCATCGTGGCCTCGGAGTATGTCTTCCCGACTGTCTTTGCGCCCATTGTGGCCGTAATCGTGCTCTCGGCGGTCATGTCCACCACCGACCGGCTCATGCTGACCATCGGAAGCTATGTGAGCTGGGATGTCTACAAGCAGTTCATCAACCAGAATGCCTCGGAGAAGTCCATCACCCTTCTGAGCCGGGTGGCCATTGGCCTTTCCACTGTCATCACCCTCTATCTGGCCTGGTCCAATCCGCCGGAGCTTTTGGCCTGGCTGATCTGGATGGGAATAGGAGTGATGCTGGCCTGCTTTGTGACGCCTCTATTTGCCGGGCTGTACTGGAGGCGGGCCACCCGCGAGGGCGCTCTGGCCTCCATGATCGTGGGGCTGGTGGGGATATCGATCATTAGCTATGCCCAGTACACCAAGTTCATTGCTCCTCTTTCCATGCACCCCAGCATGTACGGATTTATCCTGTCGGTGGCGGCCATGATCCTGGTTAGCCTGATGACCAAAAAGCCCTCGGAGAAGGTGCTGGATGAGACCCATACCGGCATGTTCATCCGGGAGAGCAAGAACTAAAAAAGGAATAAAAATATGGGGGAATAGAATATGAGCCAGCTCTTTCCCCCGCCTGCCTTTTCATGGCTTCATGAGCGATAAGGTCTAATATGACTAGGAGATAGTTGGGTGAGGCAGGGCCCGTGGTCTAGCTGGTTATGACATCGCCCTTACACGGCGGGGATCACGCGTTCGAATCGCGTCGGGCCCATCATTCTCTTTTTTTTCCAAGATCGTTATCGCATCTCAATCAAATGAGAATCAAGGTGGCCAGGCCCACCAGAATGGTAGGCAGGAAAATTTTGGCCATCTGGAGGCCGAACTCCCTGGTTCCCATGACATAGGTTATGGTGAGCTTGACCAGGGTATTGGTGATGGTGGCCAGGATGATCGTATTTGCAGCCACATTGCCCGTCAGAGTGGACCCGGCTAAAGAGGCCATGGTCAGGGCGATGGCGTCGGTTTCAGCGAGCCCAGAGACCACTCCGGCGGCATAGACCCCTGCATCCCCGAAATAAATGCTGGCCAGCTTGGAGATGACCAGGACCATGGCGAAGAAGGCCCCGAACTCGAGAGCTGGGATGATGCGGAAGGGATCTTTTACATTCATATCCTTTCCCGGCGAGCCGCTTTTTCTTACCAGCAGGTAGGATAGGAAAAAGCCAGCCAGAGTCATAAGCAGCATAGGAAGCAAGAGAGCCATGAATAGTTCTCTGTTGACCACCAGGACGATGAAGAGTATTCTGGGGAACATGGTGCAGCTTGCTATAGCCGTGGCAAAGACGGCGGAAGGCAGGATCTTCCGGTTCTCCCTTACCTCCGCGGCCATGGATGAGGCTACGGCTGTGCTGGAGACCAGGCCGCCCAGGACGCCGGTAAGGCCCAGGCCTCTCTCCGCCCCCAGGATGCGGATGAGGATATAACCCACGTAGCCGATGAGGCTGACCATGACCACGAAGAGCCAGACCTGGCGGGGGTTGAGAACGCCCCAGGGGTCCAGTGTCGTCTCCGGCAAAAAGGGATAGATGACCAGGGCGATGATGCCCATCTTGAGGGTGTCCAGGAGATCCGTCTCGCTCAATGCCTCAACATAGCGGTGGGTGATGCTCCGGGTGGCTAAAACCCAGGTGGTGATGATGGAGAGGGCCACCGCCAGGAGGGTGTTGTCTGGAAAGCCGGCCAGCATTCCCAGGGCGAAGGTGACCACCGTGGCCACTGCGGCTGTGAAATCGACTCTGCCCAGAACGCTGACCGATGTGGCATATCCCACCGCCGCCAGAATGGTGAATGCGGCCATGCCGGCGATGGCAAAACCGGAGCCGTAATGCTCGGCCAGAGCGGAGCAGAGGCAGCCCAGCAGGGCGATGAGGATGAAGGTACGCAGGCCCGCCACGCCCCGGACCTTATCTTCAATCATGCGTCTCTGCCGTTCCGTGCCTATGAGTGCACCAATGAGCAGGGCAACTATGAAGGGATAGATGTCGGCAAAGTCCATTATGGTATTATTATCAATTATCTGGTTAATAGACTTTGCATGGGCCGTAACTAAGAAAAGCAATCAGGGCAAATTGTGTCTCTGGATATCAACATCCTGGAGGCAGACGAATTCCGGATAAAATTTATAAGTTTGCAGTGCCTTTTCCTGTTGGGGATATGCTTGAAAATTAAAATGGTTTTATTGATGATGCTGTTCTGCCTTCCTGTGACAGCAGCATCTGATGATGATTCAGATTCAATCGAGGCCACCACCGCCCTCAC
>NOLC01000071.1 GCA_002256595.1 Methanosaeta sp. NSP1
TGATGGAGAACTCCCGGCTCTGGGAGCTGTCTATGGCTATGACCCCGGAGGAGAATACCAGGTAGGCCATATAGCCGAAGACCATGGCCAGGATGGGTATGGCCATGTACCACAGCCTCTTGTATCGCGAGGCCAGGCCGTAGCGGCGCAGGTCGTCCGCCACGCCGGTCAGTATCTGGGCCGAGGAGCCCAGGCCGGCGAAGAATGAGGCCCAGAGGGGAACGCCTAAAACTTCAGCGCCAGAGTAGAGATAGATGAGCACGCTGAACAAGGCCACGGACAGGCAGGAGAAGATCACGGCATATAGCCCGTAGAGCTTGAAGAAGTAAGAGAGGGTTCTCATGCTGTGGAAGCGCGAGCCTTTGATCTTGATCTTGGCCTCATTGATGGCGGCCGTCAGCTCATACTTGGCCCGGTCGCAGTCGAGAAAAGCCTCGGCCAGATTTCCCTTGTTGAACTCCTTCAGCGCCAGGACGTAGAAGTCGTAGCTGTCCTTGATCTCAATAGAGCTGCGGTGGGCTGCCTGAAGCATGCGGTCCAGCCTCTTGAGGTCCACTTCCACCTCAGAGCATGATCCGGGAATAGAGCAACCTTTAGATTCGCTGTCCACAACAAATAAGTAACTAGATTAATATATATAGCTTTCGTGTAGGAAATAAGGCTTTGACATAATAAAAATAGTTTTTTAAGTTTAATTTTCTATCCCCTGGCAGCATAATCGGAATATATCCTCTTGTGGTATAATCCAGGAATAAAGCCGGATTAAAATAAGATCAGATCATGGCCAGCTTTCTGGCCTCTCTGATCTGGCGGATGAGCCTCTTTCTAAAGGAGCCCTTCCGCCCTATACCGGAATATAGCCCCGCAGACCTCTCGGGAGGTGTGATCTGATTGATCTCCTCGATCATGCTCTCGGCAATGCTGCAGCACTCTTCAGCGCTTCGCTCAGAGGAGATCTGACAATCACTGTTAATTTCTTGCATGAGTGTAAGTGCGCTCTCCTCTTTAAAAAATTTTTCTATGGTCGAATTAGCTGCCCTGCGCGAGATCAGAGCTGCCATGCCCCTCGCCATGAATTTAAATACCTACCGAATCCATTATTCTATTATGATTGCAGATCAGATCTTCTGTCCCTCCTGCGGCTCCGATACGGGTCATGCCCTGATAAAATCGGGACAGGAGAATTTGGTGCGCTGCGAGGAATGTGGAACAGTGCACAGCGTTCAGGCAGAGCGGGAGCGTCTGGTCAGCTTGAAGGTAATAGTGAGCAGCGACCGCCAGTCCCAGCCCTACTTTATCAGCATCCCGGCCAGGGAGCTTCTGAGAGTGGGAGAGGAGCTTTTAGTGGACGATCCTGCCAAAGAGGTGGTCATGACCCAGATCACATCCCTGGAGACGGACAAGAGGGTGGAGAGCGCTCCTGCCGCATCGGTCAAAACGGTCTGGGCCCGGGCTACGGACCAGGTCCCGGTCAAGATCTCCGTCTACCGGCACGGCCAGACCCGCCCCTTCAAGATCAGCGTTCCCGGCGATGAGCTCTTCTCCGTGGGCGAGGCCAGAAAAGTGCAGGGATCCCGCTTTGAGATAGTCAAGATAAAGCTGCGCGCCGAAGGCTTTGCCGATGCGGCACCGGCCAAGGATATCCAGAGAATCTGGGGTCGGGAGATTTGAATAAAGAGCAGCTTCTGACAAGCCTGGAGGGATTCGCCCATCCCAGCGTCATATCAGCCATGTCCCGGGTCCCAAGGGAGATGTTTCTCCCTGATTTGCTCCAGAGCCGGGCCTATGACGACACGCCCCTTCCCATAGGTCGGGGCCAGACCATATCCGCTCCCCATATGGTGGCCATAATGTGCACCATCCTCGACCTGCAGCCGGGAATGAATGTGCTGGAGGTGGGCGGCGGCAGCGGCTACCATGCTGCGGTAATGGCTGAGCTGGTCCGCCCCGGTGGGCATGTTTATGCGGTGGAGCGCATAGCCGAGCTGGCAGAGGCTGCCAGATCAAACCTGGCCCGGGCGGGAGTGGAGAATGTGACTGTGATCCATTCCGACGGAAGCCTGGGCCTGCCGGAGCATGCACCCTACGACCGGATCAGCGTGGCGGCCACGGCCCCCAGCATTCCCGAGCCGCTCAAGCAGCAGCTAAAGAGTGGGGGAAAGATGGTCCTTCCCGTGGGACGGGACAGCCAGGAGCTGTATCTGGTGACCAGGAAGAACGGCTTTTCTGTGGAGAGGAAGATGGGTGTGATCTTCGTCCCGCTCATTGGTCAAGAGGGATTTAAGGAGAGAGAGATTGAGATCATTTAGCAGGGATGCCTTTCATTTCCCGGCTGGCATATTACGGCCACCTGGCCGTCCTGAAAATTGCGACGCAGATCTAATATATCCGCGCCAACCATTGCCATTCTGAGATGAAGCCCTTAGCGATCATAATCATGGACGGCTTTGGCATCAGCCCGCTAAAAGAGGCCAATGCCGTGGCCAGGGCCAAAAAGCCCAACCTGGAGAGATACTGGAAGAACTATCCCACCACCACTCTGGGAGCCTCGGGCCTGGCGGTGGGGCTGCCCCGGGGCCAGATGGGCAACTCCGAGGTGGGCCACCTCAACATCGGCGGCGGCAGGATCGTCTACCAGGATTATACCCGGATCAGCCTGGCGGTTGAGGACGGCTCCCTGGCTCAGAATTCCGTTTTGCTCCAAGCCATGCAAAAGGCAAAAAATGCCAAACTACATCTGATCGGCCTTCTCTCCGATGGCGGGGTACACAGCCACATCACCCACCTCTTCGCTCTCCTGGAGATGGCGGCAAAGCGGGGGCTGAAAGATGTCAATATCCACG
>NOLC01000038.1 GCA_002256595.1 Methanosaeta sp. NSP1
GCTGCTCATAGCCGCTTTTCATCTGCTGGGCTCGGTGATATTCTCTTATTCCTCGCACGGACTGGGCGGCTGGGGCCTGCTCTACCAGATAGGTGGAACGGTTTTTCTTCTGCTGGCTCTGGCCGGTATTGCGGGGGCGGCTTTATACCGGCGGAGCCCAAGAAAGGCCGGACTGCTTCTCCTTTTCTGCGGGCTGCTGGGCTTTCCCGTGGGCTATATCGCCTGGATCTATTGGGCCGGCTTCCTGGGCTGGGCGGCCTGGATTCCCGCCGGGGTTCTGCTCACCGCCGCAGGCATTCTGGCGCTCGTCACCCCCCTGGCTTTGAGGACCAGGCTGCTGGGCCAGCAGGACGAGGCCATAGAGAGGGAGCCTATCGAGCAGGCCCTGTTCATAGGCACCATCCTGGCAGGAGTAGGGGTGATGACTGTCATCTTCCTTTTTTCAGGCGTCCTGATCAATGCCGCAGAAGACTCCCTCAAGGATGATGCTGATAGGGATAGGGAGGATTTTGCCGAGGCGGATATTTCCGCCAGCATGGGAAGGTGGGACAAATCAGTGGAGATATATGATAGGGTCCTCTCCCGCAATCAGTCCAACCAGCAGGCACGGGAGAAGAGAGCCTATGCCCTGGAGAGGCTAAGCAAAGAGGATGAGCCGGATCAAGAACGGTATGTGGAAAAGCAATATTGACCCACTGCATTAGCGGCTGGAATAATTCACCGCTGAAAGTGAGGAGAGCGAAGAATAGATCTAGCAGCGGGCGCAAATCGGTCTTGACTTCATCTTCAATCATGATAGGATGATTCCATCAAATTCAACAGCCTTCGGTGCAAAAATGCCAGACAGCGACCTTGCAGAATATCAGAGAGCCCTCAAGCTATGGGAGAGAATGCAGGCCATGGAGATGGATGCTCTGCAGCAGAGCAATCTTTTGCGACGCATCGGCGACGGCTGTCTGGAGATCATTGAACGCAAGAACGACCCAGAGGTGTGCCGGAAGGCCATAGATGCTTATGAGAAAGCCCTGCAATTCTATGCCGCGGACCGCTATCCTGCCGTCCGGGCTAGGGTTCTGAGGGGACTGGGATCGGCCTATTCCTCCCTGGCCGATTTGGCAGAGCGGCAGGGCAGCCTGGCAAAAGCCATATCCTGCTGGGAGGAGGCTCTGGGCTTCTTTGAAGCATCATCATTTCCGGAGGATCATGCCCGCATCCAGAATGAATTATGCGAGGCATACCGCAAGCTGGCGGAGCTGGAGCGCCGCAGGGATAATGCTATGCGGGCGGTAGAGGCTGCTCTGGCTGCCCTGAACATCTACAGCCCCAAGGACCAGCCGCTTGATTATGCCGCAGCCAAGGCCAATCTGGCCGGAGCCTATCTCATACTGGCCCAGGCGGCAGGCTATGCCGCCGATCAGGCCGATAGCTGCCGGAGAGCCATGGCTGCCTGCCGGGAGGCCATAGCCGCCTATGCCCCGGACCGCTATCCTGCCAGGTATGCGGCAGTTAAGAACAACCTGGCCATAGCCTATCTCGCCCTCTCCCAGGTGGAAGGGAGAGAAGAGAACTGCCGCAATGCCCTTAGCGCTTGCCGGGATGGGCTCGCCTGCATCAGCCGTGAAGAGCAGCCTTTAGCCTATGCCGCCCTGAATAATAGCCTGGGAAATGCCTATCTTGCCCTGGCTGAGGAGGCGGAGGCGAGAGAGGACTTGGAAATAGAGGAGGCCGGTCCTGGGATGGGGCCGGAAAGAGGCGGGGCAAAGAGAGAGGGAAGGACGGGCGGAGAGGATTTCCTGGAGCTGTGCCGGCTGGCCCTGGAGGCCTACAGCCTGGCGGCCGGCATATACTCCAGAGATGAGCATCCCTGGCTCTATGCCACAGCTCAGAACAATTTGTCTTCGGTCTATATAGCCCTGGGGCGGCGGGAGGATTGTGCTGCCAACAGCATCAAGGCGGTCAAGGCTGCCGGGCAGGCCCTCTCCTTCTTCACCCTGAATAATTCCCCTCAGGACTATGCTGAGGCCCAGATGAACCTGTGGATGGCTCACCTCGTACTGGCCGATATCGAGTACCGGGAGGAGAACTGCTCTGCCGCCCTGGATGCCGCCAAGGAAAGGCTGAAGGCAACCCTGGAGTTCGGCCAGCCACTGCAATTGGCCGGCTGCTACAAGGATCTGGCCATCACCGCCTGCATTCTGGCGGACCTGGAGACATCGCCCGAGGTCAAGGGAGAGGACTGCCGGACGGCCATTGATGCCGCTTTGGAGGCCCTGCGCATCTACAGGGTGCAGAGCCATCCGGCGGAGTATGCCGAGACCCAGACTCTGCTCTGGGCGGCCTATTCCGCACTGGCCGAGGTGGCGGGGGCATTAGAGAACTGCAAGAGGGCCATTTATGCCTGCTGGGCGGCCATCCGGGTTTACGAGAAGATCAGCCCGGCGGAGAAGGCCTATGCCCAGAAGAACCTCTCTCACAGCTTCATCGCCCTGGCACAAATGGAGAACCTGGCTGAGAACTACCATAATGCCATCGAGGCCTGCCAGAGTGCTCTGGAGTATTACACCGTGGAGAGGGGCCCCCTGGAGCATGCAGGTGTACTGAGGGTCCTGGCCTATGCCTATGCCGGCCTCTCCCAATCAGAGGAGGAGGATAGGAAAGAGGGCCTGATGAAGGCCCTCAAGACCTACAAGAAGGCTTTGCGGATCTACCAGGATGTAGAGAAGGAGATGACTGCCAGGGGCGACCCCGGGGCGCATGAGATGCAAGAGATGGCGGAGATGTGTCGACGATCCTTGCAGTCCTGCAAGGGAATGCTGCGGGCCAGAAGGAAGGGG
>NOLC01000157.1 GCA_002256595.1 Methanosaeta sp. NSP1
TGAGCAGGAGAGAAAGCATGAGGCAGCATCAGCCCTTCGCCAGGCCAATTACGAAAATGTAGCTCCAAAGAGAGAGAATGCAGATGCATTCTCCAGGATCTATGAGCAGACGCCGGACCAGGAGGCACTGATGCTGGCTGAAAAGGCCATGGCCGCCCTTGACAGTGCCGCCTCCAATAGCAATGAGGAGAAGAAGGCCAGGATTCTCATATTGAAAAAAATCACCGCCGGACTATGGCAGGCTTACCGCACCGATCCGATCGCCCATGATCCCCAGGAGATCAGAACGGCCTTATCCAGCTCTGCAGAATATCTCATGGAAGCAGCCGGCTCTCTTGTCCCCTGGGGTGCAGCAAAATCTCTTGGCCAGGCTTTAGAGAGCATCAAATCAGCAATAGAGACCGAGATATCTGGCACTGAGCAGGAGAGAAAGCATGAGGCAGCATCAGCCCTTCGCCAGGCCAATTACGAAAATGTAGCTCCAAAGAGAGAGAATGCAGATGCATTCTCCAGGATGGAGGAGATGGCGGCAGAGAAAATGATGCCGGAGAGGAGGATGGCAGCCAGAGCCTGGCCTGGGAGAAGGAGAGGGCAGCTCTTCTGGCCCTGGCCGAGGCCATGATGATCTATGGCTTGAGTGACCTGGAAAAGGATGATGAAACGCCGGCTCAAGAAGACTCGCCAGAGCTGGCTGAAAAAGACCTGATGCAAGATGATAGCATCTTGGTGGAGATTTCCGAAGAGGATGGCCTCACCCAAAATCCCTTTGGGGAAGCTCCGGCCAGAACCGATGGGCCGGAAGGCTGGGGCAGAAGAGAGAGGGACTTGGTTTTGGCCGACGGCAGCCTGGAAGGCGCAAATCTTCAATTCCGGGCCAGGGAGGAGTCTCCTTATAAGCAGGGATCATGGAATGAGGCAGGCCAGGCCTTCCAGGAAGCCGGATGTGTGCTCTTGCCGAAAGAGGGACAGCCTTTAGATGGGGCCCTTTTCAGGGCTGAGGCATGCACAGAAGCATTCGCCGGAATAAAGGAGAGACTGGGTGCGGCGGACAGGCCGGGAAGAGAGGTGGAAGCAGAGGCCGAAAGGGCGGAGACAATAGCGCCTTTTATAGAAAGCCCCGGCCAGAGATATGATGGTAGGATATTTAGAGAGGAGGCCCGTGAGGCGGAAATAGAGGATACCGGCCCTCAATTTGCCCCTGCCGGAGATGGCCTGGAGATGGAGCCCTCAGGCCATCCCATCTCGCCCAGAGTCATATTAGCACTCAAGATTCTCAGCGCCCTGGTCCTATTGCTTTTGCTGATAGAGATGATGCTATATTTGATATAGCATTATGTCGTCTAAACCGGCAATCAGATGAAAAAGAAGCAACTGGAGATCATTCTGGAGAGGCTGGAGGGCTTTGGTCGGCCCTCCTTAGAAAGAGAGCAGTATGCCACGCCTGCTGCTATCGCTGCGGAGATGCTTTTTCTGGCGGCCATGCATGATGACCTGGGAACAGTATGCGACCTGGGATGCGGTACAGGGATTCTGGCCATAGGGGCGGCATTGCTGGGGGCAAGGGCCGTGGGAGTGGAGATAGACAGGGAGGCTCTGGCGGCGGCGCGGCGAAATGCGGATATGGTTGGCGCCGATGTGGACTTCATCCAGGGGGATGTGAGCTGCATCAGCCTGCGGGGCATTGATACTGTGCTCATGAACCCTCCCTTTGGAGCCCAGAAGGCCAGCGCCGGGGATCGTGCTTTTCTCAGCCGAGCACTCAAGACCGCGAGAACAGTCTACTCTCTGCATAACCAGGGAAGTGAGAGGTTCATCAGGGCGTTTATCCAGCCCTGTAAAGTTCTTGAGGTCCATCGCCTGGCCTATCCACTCAGGAGGAGCTTTGAGTTTCACAGCAAGGCGGTTAAGACCATAGAGGTTGAACTCTATAGAATATCATGTTAGTATCATGCAAGGAAAGGCCGATCTGGGGTGACTCTCTCATGCCAGGCTTTAGATACTAGAAGCTCCTGAAGGACCCTATAGCAGGAAAAGGATCAGGACCAAATGAAAGACCAAAATTGCACTTATAAGATTTCGAATTGAGGAAATATGATGGACGGCAGCTTTGTGCTTCCCGGAGATGTGGTGGGATCCACGGAGGAGTTTGTCTCCGGGGACTGCACCTATTCCCGGGGAGGAAAGATATTTGCATCTACCGCCGGTCTGGTCAGGATCGACTCCAAGACCAGATCCGCCAGCGTTATGCCCAAGAGCAATGCACCGGTAAGGCTCTCTCAGGGGGATATAGTGGTGGGAGAGGTGATCGACCTCAAGGACAGCCTGGTCATAGTTTCACTGGCCTTCAAGAAAGGGCATGAGAACAGGCCGCTGTCTGATGAGGAGGCGACAATCCACATATCCAATGTGAGAAGCTCTTATGTCAAGGACCTGCGCCACCTCTTCTCTTTGCGCGACATACTCAAGGCCAAGATCATAGACGAGCGGCAGATGAGGCTCACCACAGGCGACGAGGACCTGGGAGTAATTAAGGCCTACTGCAATCGCTGTCTGGCCGGCCTGGCCAAAAAGGACAGCAAGCTGGTCTGCCCCAACTGCGGCAGCACCGAGACCCGCAAAACGAGCTCCGCTTACGGGCTGGGAGTGGTTTAATGAATCTGAAGATCATTAAGAAAACGGACAACCAGGCCATCATCGAGTTCCTGGGGGAGGGTCACACCATCCTCAATCTGCTTCGGACCGAGCTGCTGGCGGATGAGAGGGTGCTCATGGCCACCTATGATACCAAATTCCCCATCATGGACAATCCCGTCTTCCGGCTGACCACCAATGGCGCAGATCCCATCCTGATATTGAGAGAAGCCACGGCACGCATCATCGGCCAGTGCCAGGAGTTCTCCGAAAAGTATGCCCAGGCTGTAGATTAGGGCGGAGAAGAATAGGGCGCAATTCGGCAGCAAATGGGGCCTATGTGTCCCAGAGGCATATACTCTCCCCCAATCTTTTTTCTGGTTATTCTGATTTTTCAGAAAAACTTATATTTTCAGAGCGCGCTATGGCGTTTACAACAGCATCAGAGGGCAGAAGCGGTGACGGCTAAGGAAGAAGCGCAAAACTGCTGCCGTGATGGCGGCGCAGGCAGCTGCAAGGTTGAGTCCATTGTAGCCATTGACGAGAGGGGACAGATG
>NOLC01000022.1 GCA_002256595.1 Methanosaeta sp. NSP1
CGCTCCGGCTCAGACCACTGCCTGGGTACTGGACGTTCACGATGATGATGTCTTCTGGTGCACCGCAGACTGCGGCTGGATCACCGGCCACAGCTATGTGGTATACGGCCCTCTCTGCCTCGGCGCTTCCGTCATACTGTACGAAGGCTCTCCGGACTTCCCGGACCTCGGCCGCTGGTGGTCAATCATTGAGAAGTACAACGTCTCTGTGTTCTACACCGCACCCACAGCCATCAGGATGTTCATGAAGACCGGTGAGGAATTCGTGAAGAAGTACAACCTGTCCAAAGTGAGGATCCTGGCATCTGTGGGCGAGCCTCTCAACCCCGAGGCCTACATGTGGTTCAGAAAGAACATCGGCGCAGACAAGGCACCAATCATCGATACCTGGTGGCAGACTGAGACCGGATGCCACGTCATTGCTCCACTGGTCATGACACCCGAGAAGCCCGGTTCCGTATGCTTCCCCTTGCCTGGATTCAATACCGATATCTTCGACGAGGATGCCAACTCCGTGCCACTGGGCTACGGCGGCAACATCGTTCAGAAGACCCCCTGGCCATCCATGCTCCGTGCCTTCTACAAGGATGAAATCAGGTACAAGAAAGAGTACTGGGAGATGTACTGGCAGACAAAGCCCGGCACATACCTGGCTGGAGACAAGGCCACCCGCGATAAGGATGGCTACTGGTGGATCCAGGGCAGAATCGATGATGTGCTGAAGGTAGCCGGACACAGAATCTCCAACGCTGAGGTCGAGTCCGCCGCAGTTTCTCACCCCAAGGTCGCAGAGGCTGCCGTGGTCGGCCAGCCCGATGAGGTCAAGGGCGAGAAGATCGTGGCCTTCGTCATTCTCAGGGATGGCATCGCCGAGTCTCCGGAGCTGGCAAAGGAGATCTCAGTGCATGTCAGGAAGGTTCTGGGCCCGGTCGCTTACCCCGATAAGGTCTACTTCGTCAAGGACGTCCCCAAGACCAGGTCCGGCAAGATCATGCGCCGCGTGATCAAGGCCAAGGCCCTGGGCAAGGAGACCGGAGACCTGTCTGCTCTGGCCAATCCAGAGTCCGTAGAGAATATCCCGCGCATTGACCTGTAAGGCCGGGATATAACTTCTCTTTTTTTTTGAGTCATTCGCTCTGTTTCCTACTCTGTTTTCCGGGAAGTTGCTCTCATTGCTAAATAGCCTCAGCCTGGGATTATTCCTTTAGAAAATCTGCCATAGAATAAAAATAATAATCTTATATATGTTAAGAGACGAGAAAACTTAAATGCGATCAGATAATTCTGGACGAATAAGCCATTTGCGATGTTCAATTTGTTCAGGTCCATTCTTAAATGAATGGACGGTATCATAAATGCAGGACGTTGTCAGATACGGAAGAGTGCTTGGCCAAACCATATAATCAGGCCAATCGAAGGGAGGCAATTTTGTGGACTCTGTGCTCAGAAAGCTGGGATGGAACTCATTTTTCGGAGAGAATTTCAGAGAATATGCAATGGGATTCGAGCCGGGAAGGATTTCAAGGGTAAATAAAAATGACTGCAGGGTCCATTTGAAGAGCGGAGAAGTGAAAGCCAGGGTCTCCGGCAGACAGCGTCATGACGGCCTCTATCCTGCTGTTGGAGACTGGGTGGCACTATCAAAGGATATTTCCGGCACCTACACTATACACGCAATTCTGCCAAGAAAGAGCAAGATCTCCCGGAAAGATGCTGGAAAAGCGACCGGCGAGCAGATAATCGTTACTAATATCGATGTTGCCTTTATTATGACTTCCCTCAACAGAGACCTGAATCTGAGACGATTGGAAAGATACCTCTCTGTTGTGAGACAGAACCGTGTCGATCCGGTCATATTATTAAACAAATCTGATATATGTGCAAATGTTGAAGCCAGGATAAAGGATGTGAAAGCAATTGCGCAGGATGTGCCGATATACGCAATAAGCGCCACAGAAGGCATCGGCATGCAGCCTCTGTCACTGTATCTCCAAGAAGGCAAAACTGTGGTATTGCTTGGCTCATCAGGTGTTGGAAAGTCTACGCTCATCAATGCCCTGGAGGGTAATGAAAGACAGAAAATCAGCGAGATAAGAGAAGACGATTGCCGAGGTCGGCATACCACGACAGCTCGGGAGCTGATACTGCTCGAAAAAGGCGGGGTTATCATCGATAATCCGGGCATGAGGGAGATGCAGCTATGGGAAGCAGGCGTTGGTCTCCAGAATACATTTCCGGATATCGAAGAGTTAGCAGCTCAATGCAAATTCTCTGATTGCAGACACGAGACCGAACCCGGCTGCATGATTAAAAAAGCAATTTTGGATGGAGAACTATCAGAAGTTAGATTTGAAAGCTACAATAAACTGCAGCGAGAGGCGCTTGCAGTTGAAAGAAAGAAAAACCCTGAACTCATGATTGCTGAAAAGAAAAAGTGGAAGAAGCTGGGGCATATGGCCGAGAAAATCAGGGATATTAAGGAGCATGGCAGATAAGGAGAAGTCGGTCGCAAGAAGGAGTAATCGGGACATGTGACGGCAGGTCAAGCCCGGAAAGCGGCAATGAGATTTAGCGCTTTTCATAGCAAAGAGATATCTCCCTGCTCCTCTTTATGCCCTGTTTTAAAGCCATGAGCAGATCATCGCCCCGTTCTAGACTTTTGACCATGGCCTCGGTGACCCCGCCTCTGGTGGCCATCTTTCTTATGTAATCTTGTTTATCCTCTTCCCGCTCAAATTCGGGAAGCACATCCCTGGCCCAGGAGCAGATCTCTGGAAAGTCCGGGTAATCCTGGGATAGACATCTGCATGCTTCCTCGAT
>NOLC01000093.1 GCA_002256595.1 Methanosaeta sp. NSP1
TTAAGACGGAAGCATGCCTGTTGCAGGCTCAATGCCAGCATCCAGGCCGATCTTCGCGATATGCCGTCTTGGATGGAGAGATGGCTGCAATTTCCAGCCATCTCTCAGCAAGATCACAGCGGCAATAGATGACGATATAGCTGGGAAGCGCATCTTTCAGCTCGATAAAAATAAATACTACCAGTTCAGGTATAAGGGCCAGAGGAGATCCAAATTTCCGAAAACGAAATTGCATCCGATCCTGATCGGCACCGTAGTCTGAGAAGACACCGTAGCGGTAGCTATAAAGAAATATCAGATGTCGCTCGGCGCCAATCCGGACATGCCGCGGATTTTCTCAATCAGACAGATCTATTTTCTCACACGCAGGCTATGCGGTGATGCTTTAATGAACAAACGCAAAGACCATATTCCTAAAAGGGATATAATGTACGTCTTAAATGAAGATGACTCTCAATATATTGTTAATGAGAGTTATTTCTATAAGACCGAGCCGTATTACACCATAGTTAAAAACGAGAACGACGAAATCAGGACCATACCCAGCAGCAGCGATGTGCTGGATGCCTACATCGTCCCCATCTGTCTGGAGAAGGCCAAGCTGGCGGCAATCCCAGTCTGTGAATGGATCATATCCAATGTCTACGTATCCTTACCGGCCATTGTATACGGACTGAACTACTTTTCCACCCCATCGGACCATTTCCTGGTGTCAGATCTAGAGGAAGCAAAGCAGATCATCAAGCATGTCACCAACCGGGGGAGATATCCCTTTTGCTATCAGAAAATAAGCGAGAGAGCAACGGTGGTCAAATGCGTATCCATCTTCGGCAAGACCATCAATTGCTGCGAAAAGTCCAGAGATATGGCAGAGAGGATATATGAGGTATTCCGCCTGCCACTGGTGGAAATAGTAATGGTCAAGGATGAAGCAGGCTGCCGGCTCTCCTCTTTGTCCCCTGTAAAATACTCCCAACTGTCAAAGGATGAGACGGAAATGCTTCAGGACCTTCTGGATAAAAGGGTGAGACACCTTGAGTAAGCTGGGCATATTTGTCAATCGACAGACTCTGAGCAGCTCGGAGCAGATCACGGCGGTAATAAAATGCAGGGATGTGGCTGAGAGCATGGGACATACAGTGGAGTTCATCTTCCCGGTGGACATGAAAAAGATCCCCAAGCTGGATGCCCTCTTCATTCGGGCCAATACCGATCCCATGAACGCCACCTATGTTGCGGCTCGGATGGCTCAGATGTACGGCATACCGGTGATAGACGATCCCGGCTCCATAAGGATCTGTGCCGATAAAATCAATATGTACATGCATCTGATGAAGAATAAAGTATCCATGCCTCAGACCCAATTCCTAAAGAAAAAGGAGCTGGATGAGGCCCAGGCAGCCCGCCTCTTTCTGGAACTGGGGACTCCACTGGTGCTCAAAGAGCCTTCTACCTCCTTTTCCGCCCGGGTGGAGAAGGTGGGGAGCGTGGAAGAACTGCTCAAGGTGGCCAGGAGGTTTTTCAAGCTCTCGGACTGGATTGTGGTGCAGGAGTATATCGAGAGCAGGTTCGACTGGAGAGTGGGGGTGATAGGCGGACAGTTGCTCTACGCCTGCCGGTACATCATTCCCTCCGAGACCTTCAAGATTCAGGCATCGGTGAACGGCCATGTCGTTTACTGCGATGTGGAGAGCGTGCCTGCCGATCAGGTTCCGTCGGATGTAATCGATCTGGGTCTGAAGGCCGGCAATGCTATGGGCAAGGGACTATACGGAGTGGACATAAAGGAGAGCAACGGAAAGCTCTATGTCATTGAGGTCAATGACAATCCCTCTCTGGAGGGAGGAGAGGATGCCCATTATCCGGATATGTTCGGAAAGATCATCTCCTATCTCATGACCGGAGATGCAGGCGGCTATGCCGAGAGTCTATCTCAGAAGGCCATGGATTATGGGGACATAGAAAGCGGATTAGGCCTGGGATCAGGGGCAATGTGCAGCCCATCCGCCCCGGCTGAAAACGAGATCTACTCCTACAAGATAGATTTCTCCGAGCGCTAGAGAAGTCCGATCCTTTTTATTCTGCATGAAAGGATGCCACCTGATGGAGATTCATTTAACGAATACTATTAAATTAGGATTAAATTAAGATTCATTCAAAGAGATGATGCTCTGATGGAAGATGATTTATGCGAGGCTTTGAGCCGGGCTTGCGAGGGCTGCCATCAGCAGAAATGCTGCTGCTTTGAGGCCAGGCCCCCCCTGAGCCAGGAAAGAATTGATATTTTGATGAAAAACGGAGTGCCTGGTGAGGCCATAGAGTTTAAGGGATACAGGAGGCTGCGCCTGAAGCCAGACGGCTATTGCCTCCTCTTTGGGGATGGAAAGTGCAGCATTCATTCCATCAAGCCCGAGACCTGCGTGGCAGGGCCGTTTACATTTGATATAAAGGAGAGAATGCTGCAGATCTTTCTCAAGAGAGAGGGCATCTGTCCCATGGTCGGATTCCTCAAGGCCAATCCCAAAGCCTACCAAGCACTGTTCGAGACATCTGTAGCCATGATCATGCATCTGGTCGAAAGCATTCCCGCCGCGGAGATGGCAGAGATCCTGAAGATCGATGAGCCGGAGACTGATCTGGTGGCAGAGATAGCTATTTCGAGCTGAAAAGATATGCAAACGGCATTATTCAAAGCCCTGGCAGCCCCATCATCCATAGGCACTGAGCATGAGTACTCCATAAATGACAAGGAACAGAGGGCTCTGACCGTATCCGATGGCATCTTCGGCGGTTCGCAAGGCTGGGCGTC
>NOLC01000159.1 GCA_002256595.1 Methanosaeta sp. NSP1
AGAGAGCGGAACAGCTCGCCTGCGCCTGGATCCGGCTGAAGTGGGCCGAAGGGCTGAGGCTATGGTCCGGGCTCTGTCCGGGGAAGGCTGTTAGGCCTCCGCCAATCCTTTTGCTGACCGGAGCAGATCGGCTCTCTTGCGGGAGAGCTCTTGGGAGAGCTTCTCCATGAGTTGAGAGACCCTCTGGCTGGGATCTTTCTTGATGGTCACAGCTTTTGCCGCCGACGATGGGGATGGCGCACCGTTGCTGTCCGTGGCCTTGACCCGAACTTCGTAGACTCCTGCCTCGGGCCAGGCATGTGAGGCGCGAGCCGATAGGCCTGCGGTCCTCAAATCTGTATTGGTGGTCTGGCCGTCTCCCCAGTCAAAGGTATAAAATAGCGCATCGCGGTTGGGGTCGGTGGCATACCCGATAAAAGTGTAGCTCACGCCGGCCAGGCCGCTGCTGACCCCGGCTGGCGTTGAGGGCTTATTGGGTGGGCTGTTAACTGTGCTTGAGCCGCCGATGCTGACGCTGAAAGGCTCTGACCAGCCTGAGGAGTCGCCATTGCTGTCCGTGGCCATGGCCTTGACCTGATAGGTCCCCTTTCTTTTCCAGATGTGATTGGCCATGGCCATGGAAGAGGCGGAAAGCGGCGTCTTTGAGGATGCGCCGTCTCCCCAGTCAAAGGTAAAGTAGAGCTGATCGCCGTCTGCATCTGTTGAGGTGGTGGTGTAGCTCAGCAATTTGGCCGCGCTGCCCTGAGTCGGGCCCTTAAGTGGGGCAGGCGTTTGGGGGGCGCTGTTCTGGCTGGAGCCATAGCTCATGTCCAGAGTCATCCAGTAGAAGGCATATCCCAGGCCAGGGTAGCTGCAATTGTAGTTCATGTCCATGGCCACCTGGAATAGGCCGGAGGGCCGGCCTGCTGTGGTGCCCCAGCTATTGAGCATAATCCAGTAGCTGTTTTGGGGATCGGTGTCATTGTAGCCCAGGCAGAGAACCGCATGGCCGCCGCCGCTCTGATAGCTGTAGGTCCTGCCGCAGGCATTGTCCGGCTCCCAGATGGCATCCTCGGGCTTGCCGCCCCAGAATTCGCGAAAGCCATTCCAGGAGAGGGCATCGGGCAGGAAGTAGCCGAACCATATGGCTTTGCCCTGCCGGAGCACGCCTTTGATGTTGGCTATGGCCTGCTCCTGTGGGATGCCTTGGGTGGCGATTCGGCTCGTGGATATGGACGATACTTTGTAATTGGGGCTGGTGGAGATTTTCTTTGCCGGCACTGCCGAGCAGCCGCCGCAACTCCTTGACCCATCCTGGTAATGGGCATTGGCATTGGACCAGGGGACGATCATCTTCTTGGTGCGGTAAAAGTCGGCCAGGTTATCCAGCCAGCCGCCGCAACAGGCAGCATTGCTTCCGCAGCCGCTATTGTAGCTGGAATCCAGGAACTGGATGGAGAAGCGATCTGACTCATTCATCTGCCGGGCATAGTCAATCTCCATCACCCCCGTGCCTGCCCAGGCCCAGCAGTTGCCGCACATACCCTGATCCCTCTCGGCGGGATGGTACTGGAGCTGGTCCAGAAGGCTGAAGGAGGTGGACGGCGCGGCTGCCAGCATAGCCGCCGTCTCCGGTCTGATGACAGCTTTGGCCGAGGCGCTGTACTGGCTGGCCCATAAGGCCGCCTCTTCCGGAGCAGGGCGCATGATAGGATGCTCCCTGAGAGGCCCGGCGGCCTGAAGGCGGCTGGAAGACGAAAATCCGAAGTCAAGGCCGGAGCCGGGCTTGTCGGCCAGGGTGACGGCGTAGTATCCCCCGCCAGGAGCAGTCTGACTGCTTCCTGCCACCGGATCGGCTTCCAGTCTATAGCTGCCTGGGGAGAGGTTGGCGAAGATGTACCGGCCTTGCCGGTCTGTGAGAGCGCTGGCCTTCATTGCCCCGTCTTGCATCAGCCGGACGGTCAAATTGGCCAGGCCGGTCTCATTGGCGGAGCGGAAGCCGTCTGCGTCGTCGTCCATGAAGACAGCGCCGCTCAGGGATAGAGGGAGATCGTGGGCGGAAGACGAGAGATCATCGGGGGACAAGGCGGATGAAAATGAGATAATCAATATCTGCAAGCCTATGAGCAGAGAAAGCTTTCCCGGTCTGGAGATCATTCTAACACACCAAATATATTAAGTGTGATTAAGAATATAAATCTTTTGAAATTTCCGGAGGGAGCGGCTATTTATCGCTCTCCGGCCAGGAGGGGAAAGATTCGGCCATGTCACCCGTATCTCTATTCTGATTGTCTCAAATATCCTTTCACCGCATCGGTCACATCCGCAGTCCGGAAGCTGCCGCCCAGGTCAGGAGTGAGCACCTTTCCCTCCAGGGTTTTTGCAACTGCCGCCTCCATGCGCAAGGCCGTCTCCTTCTCACCCAGCCACTCCATCATCATGGCCGCGCTGCGTATGGCTCCAATGGGATTGGCGATGCCCTTGCCGGCGATGTCAGGAGCGCTGCCGTGAATGGGCTCGAAGAGGGCATGGCTCTGGCCGAGGTTGGCGCTGGCGCACAAACCCAGGCTGCCCACCAGTCCCGCTGCCAGGTCGCTGAGTATATCGCCGAATAGGTTGGTGGTGACCAGGACATCAAACCTCTTTGGATTTATGACCAGGTTGTAGGCGGCGGCATCCACCAGCATATCCTGGCTGGCCACGCCGCGCCTGGCAGCCACGGCCCGGCAGCACTCCAGGAACAGGCGGTCGGAGCGGAGCACATTGGACTTATGGACGATGGTCAGATTGTGCCGCGGCAGCGCCAGATCGCAGGCCTCACGATGATGAAATCCAATTCATTGCTGCGGAAAGGCCGGATGTTGGCAAATAGGTCCAGCTCCTTTCGGATGCGGAGGAGAACGCTCCTGTAATTGGAATCGGGCGGTGTGCTTATGGCTCCGAAAAGAATGCAGTCGCACTGCCGAATAGTCTCCAGATCCTCATCGCTCATGGCCAGGCCGGTCTTCTTCCAGCGGGCGAGGCCTATCTCCAATGGTACCGGCTCAAAGTGCGCTCCGGCGGCGTCCAGCACCTCCAGGGCGCTTTGCACCACCTCCGGGCCTATGCCGTCACCCGGGATTACTGCTATCCTCTTAGATCCTGCACCAGACATCGCAGAGCCTCCGCTATTTTATCCGGGCCGTCTCCCCAATGCACTGCCATTCCCGGCTGGCCGTTCTTGGCCGTCCTGCCCCGGCGCTCGGACCGGCAGCATCGGGTGATGAAGGGCCTGCCTGGCCGGAGGATCGCCTCCTGGCTGTGCAGGGGGCAGATATTGACGAAGTCATGCTCTCTTCCTGGAAACTTGCTGAGGAAGATCTCTCGGGAGACCTCGCAGCCCACAATGCGGGGGCAAGGGTCTACCACAGGATCGGCATCCAGGGTGGGAGAGAGGCCGGAAGCCCGGCAGGGGTAATAGACTGCATCTCCCGAGAACCGGCGCAGGTCCAGTATGCGGGGCAGGAAGCGAACCGCCAGATCGCCCAGCATACCGCAGTCCTCCAGCCTCTTAAGAGCGTGGATCAG
>NOLC01000082.1 GCA_002256595.1 Methanosaeta sp. NSP1
AGCGGCAAATATCATGCCATGCACCCCTGGGAAGAGTGGCTGCGAAAGATGATCGACCTGGGGCTGGATGCCTTCTACGGCTACGGCAAGAAGCCGATTCAGCCCCTGCTCTGGTCCGCGGCAACCATCCTATTCTTCGGCCTCCTCTGGCGCAGGGCGGGGGTGAATGGACGCCGGGGCGAATGTCAGGGAATCTACGAGAGATACGGCCCCCGCGGGAAAGAGAGCAGGAAAACATCCTGGGAAGAGGAGATTCGCGCCCTCCTGGGAGCCATGCTCTTCAGCGCCACCCTCTTCCTCTCAGGCACCCGCCTCTTCGTCGATCCGCCGGCACTTCCGGCTCTGCAGGGCTGGTTTGCCGCCCATGCCCATGGCTTCTTCATCGCAGAGAGAGTTCTGGGCGCCTTCTTCTCCATCCTCTTCTTCCTGGCCATCAGCGGCACGGTGGTAAGGTGAGGGGAAGCGCCCGCGAATCCTTTGAGATGATGGCGGAGCTGCAATTCCATAAATTCTACAATTTTTCAAATGTAATGCAAAGGCATTGCCTCAAAACATATACAATATATTTAGGAGTATAATTGTTTTAGTTAGCTTTTATGTACTTCATCTTTAGAAAAAATTTATATATATTGAAAACAAGACTAATCTAAAATACTATTATTAATAGTACGGCAGGAGAGATGAAAATGAGCAAGCGAATGCTTTCAGGAGCTTTTGTCGCCCTGGTCCTCCTCTTTCTGAGCGGGACACTGGTGCAGGGCGCAGAAGCCATAGGAGTCGCCATAACGAGCGTCAATTTTGCCGCCCCCTCCCCGGAGAAGGAGAACCTGGATGGTGAGTGGGTGGAGATCACCAACAAGGACACCGCTGCACAGAGCCTGACCGGCTGGACCCTGGAGGACGAAGGCAACCACACCTACACCTTCCCCGAGTTCAGCCTCAATGCCGGCTCGTCAGTAAAGGTTCATACCGGGGAAGGCACAGATACGGCCCGGGACCTTTACTGGGGCCGTAGCACATCGGTCTGGAACAACGGCGGCGATGTGGCCACATTGAGGGACGCCTCAGGAAACATAGTCTCTTCCCAATCCGGAGGGGCTGAAGAGGCCTAATTACATCTTTTTTCCAGAGAACGCCCCTATCCTGTCTTTTTCTTTTAGCCCCCTTTCTCCCAGAGCGCAAGGCAGAAATTCCCGCCGCACATGAAATAAGACGGTGTATTTCGATGAATCTGGAAGAGATGTCCGGCGTATTGAAGTCCTCTTTGGGCCTGAGCGACAATGTGGTTGGGGTCAGGCTGTTTAAAAGCGAATCTGAGATTCCAAAAGAGCTGGGATCGATGGAAAAGCCCATCCATTACTGCTCCATGGTCCAGGGAGCGAGGCGGGAGGGAAAGAGCTTCCTGGCCCGGCCTGACCAGCACGCCTGCAAGGGCGGGGCCTCGGGATTGGGCCTGGTCTCCTGTCCGGAGAACATTGCCTCGGGCGCTCTTTACTTCGAAAAGCTGCATAAGTGCGAGACCCCGGATGTGGGCGCCAACATCGCCACCAATATGCCCCGCATCCTTCCAGGCAGCACCATTGCCACCTATGTGGCTCCCCTGGACAGGATCAAGCCCCTTGCTGCCCGCAGGATTGTGCAGGCGGTCATGTTCAAGAAGGGAGGGCGGGCCAATTTCAGCACCGCCGGAATCCAGTCCTTCTGCGTGGATGCCACCACCTCACCCTACCTCAAAGGAGAGGTCAATGTCTCCCTCGGCTGTGATGGATCCGCCAGGAACTCCGGACTGGAGGACGACTTTGTGGTGGTGGGAATTCCCTTCCCCATGATGGAGGATATCTGCACCGTCCTCAAGAACAATTATGCGGGCTGGGACAAATTCATGAGGGGATAGAAAGCAGGCCAGATCAGGTTTGTTGTCCCCCTCTGCCCTATCCTGTCCGCATTTGTGGGCAGAATCAGGGCAGGGTCAAATCTCTTTTTATCTGCATCTCTACACGCTCCTTCTGAGAACGGCCATGCTTCCCAGGGAAAAGGCCAGAAGAAAAGCAGACATTGCCAGAAGAGACCACCAGGGAAAGCTGTCTCCCAGCGCAGCCGCCCGCAGGCACATGCTGCAATGAGTGAGCGGCAGGAGATACAAGACCATCTTCAATGCCCAAGGCAACTGGCTTAAGAATATCTCGCCCTTTTCTACATCCGGGCTCAGGCCGTCGATCACCCTCTTGCCGGAGTATTCTTTGGCCAAGCCCATCATTTTTATGGCCCTATTCATGTGGCACTGAAATCATTGGCTGGCCTCGGCTCTTGATGCCTGGCTCTGGCCTTTGGCCGGGCTCTCGCCTCTCTTCTCGCATCTCTCGCAGATGCCCTTCAAGTCCAGGCTGGAGCCGATTACAGTGAAATTGGCCTCATCGGAAACCCTGGCTATCAATTCCGGCATAATCGGGTCCATCCAATCTCGTATGCTGCCGCATTTCAGACAGAGAAGGTGGGCATGGGGCTCTATATTGGGATCGAATCTGGTCTGACCTCGGGGCATATTCAATTCCAGAATCAAGCCAGAATCCTTTAAGATTTTAATCGTGGTATAGATTGTGGCCAGGCTTACCGTAGGATGCTCCTTCTTGACCTCCAGATATGCCCTTTGCGCCGTAGGATGCTGGCGGCTGCTGAGGACATACTTGCTTATGGCAATTCTCTGGGGAGTGGCTCGATAGCCGCTGTTGCGGAAGGTATTGATGATAGATGATTCCAAATTCTCTGAGCTGATCATAGCAATTATTATCTAATAATTACTCTTAAATAAACCTATGCCGCTTAAGATCAAGCAGATAGAATGGGCAGGGGAGTTTTCCTGATTCCGGCCTGGAGCAACTGGAGTCGGATGCATGAGAATAGAGTTCCTGGCATAGTATTTAGGTGAAGAAGATGAATCATAAAGACAGGAGTTTCTCCTTTAAAGAGATCGGCAGCGAAGACGAGCTGGTAAAGGCTATGACGGAGCATAAATGGCCTCTTTGTTACAGCTTCCTCTTCGGAAAATTGCTTTACATCAACGACGGTGATAGCGAGGATGCTCCGGAATATGTGGCTGTGGCCATAGAAAACACAGGTGGGCATCACCAGGTTTACGGCAGAGAGGTGGGCAGGATTGCGCCCCGTGCCTTATCCCTGGAAAAGGTGCGTGACTTCATCCGGGAAATGAATTCTGGAAAGTATTCCCTCGATAATCAAATTCAAATCATAGTACAACCAACCTGGCATCATAGCTGCAAGCTTTGCCGGCTGGAAGAAGAATCAAATATTAATGAAAAAGAGGAGGCAAATTGTATGTGCATGACAGAGAAGAAGAGCCCCATGAGTGGATTGGGGCATGACCAGATGCATCATATGACTCATCATATGGGGCATCCTGGAGAGCATCATATGGCGCGCAACATGGACTGCTGCGGCCAGAACAGCTTCCCGTTGATCGGGGACAAGCTTCCATCCATGCCCGTCAAGACCACCCACGGCATGATCAATCTGCCCGGTGATTATGCAGGGAAATGGTTTGTTCTCTTCAGCCACCCCGCGGACTTCACACCGGTCTGCACCACTGAGTTCGTGGCCTTTGAGAAGAGACGGGGGGAATTTGAGACGCTGAACTGCGATCTCATTGGCCTGTCCATCGACCAGGTCTTCTCCCACATGAAGTGGACCGAGTGGATCAGGGATAACCTTAAGGTAGAAATCAAGTTTCCCATCATCGCCGATGATCAGGGCAAGATTGCGGCAAAGATGGGAATGATCCACCCCGGCAAGGGGGCCAATACAGTGAGAGCCGTCTTCATCGTCGATCCCGAGGCCACCATTCGCCTGATACTCTTCTATCCCCAGGAGGTGGGCAGGAACATGGATGAGATCCTCCGGGCCCTCAAGGCACTGCAGGTTGTGGATAAAAACAAGGTGGCCGCTCCGGCCAACTGGCCCAACAACGAGCTGATCGGCGATCAGGTCATCATCCCGCCCCCGGCGGATGAGAAGACTGCTGCCACCAGAAAGACGGGCGGAGACATGGTCTGCGAAGACTGGTGGTTCTGCCACAGGAAGCTTTAGAGATTAATTTGAGGTGAATTGAAATGTCTGACAAGAAACTTTACTCCCTTCCCGAACTGCCCTATGCCTACAATGCCCTGGAGCCCCATATCTCCGAGGCACAGCTGCGGCTGCACCACGACAAGCATCATGCCGCCTATGT
>NOLC01000133.1 GCA_002256595.1 Methanosaeta sp. NSP1
ATCGATCGAGGACCCGGGCGAATATCTCAATCGATGTCTCGTACTCCTCCGGGATGACCTCATTGGCACCCAGATCATGCAAGGTCTGCATCTCCTGGAAGATAAACCTCTCTTGATCTCGAAACTTGCCCGGCCATCTGCTTTTGATTTCTTCCCAGGCAGCCGCTGTCATGCCTTTATCTGAAGCATCCTCCATTACGATCACTTCAAGCGCTTTCATCCTGCCCAGAGCTAAAAAGCTCTGTCATTTTATGGATATTCTCTTCCGGCCCCATGAGGATGATTATGTCGTCCGTGGAAAGCACCAGATCAATATCTGGATTATTCAATGTATCCATGCCCCTGTGAACCGCCAGGGGCTTGATGCCGAGATCTTGCAGTCCCAGATCCACAAGAGATCTTCCTGCGGCAGATGAGCCCTGCCATACCCGAAGAGTGCCTATCTCTTCGGCTGCAAGGTTGAGATTCGCATTGCAGTAAGGCTCTTTGGAGAAGCTCCTGAACATATCGTAGCCGTCCGCCCTGACATGGTCGATAAAGCTCTCGATCTTGCTTCTGGGCACATTATATCGATCGAGGACCCGGGCGAATATCTCAATCGATGTCTCGTACTCCTCCGGGATGACCTCATTGGCACCCAGATCATGCAAGGTCTGCATCTCCTGGATCTGCGAGTAGCAGAACGATCGGAGATGGCGATTACCATCACCTTGGCATTTACTATTCCCACATGCCTCAAGACGGCCTCCTGAGCGGCATCGCCGAAGTAGATGGGCTCGCCGTTCTTTCCCTCAAACATCACTATCTCCGGGTCCATCTCAACGATCAGATAGGGTATATTCTCTCTCTTTGCCGATCTTACCACATTTCGACCATTGACGCCGTAGCCAATCACCAGCAGGTGGTCTTTATGGACCGTCGACTCCCCGATGATGGTCGGATAGGGTCTGGCCTTGAGCTTTGAAGGCAAGGGGAGGCGCAACATTCCGTCAGCCACCCGCGGAGAGGCGGCCATTACAAGCGAGGTAGCGGCCATGGTAAGGACTGTTACATCTAAAAAGAGCTGGTAGTATTCCTGGGAGAGAAGTCCGCTCTCAAATCCTACCTTGGAGAGGACGAAGGAAAACTCCCCGATCTGGCTTAAAGCCAGGGATACCAGAACCATGATCCGCAGGGGAAGCCCGATCAAGGATATGGCAAAGCCTGTGAGCAGAGCCTTCAATGCTATTACTGCCAGGGTCAGGAGAATGATATAGACCGGATTTCGGATCAAAAGGCTGACATCCAGGAGCATGCCGATGGATATGAAGAAGATGCTGGTGAAGACATCTCGGAGGGGTGCAATGTTTCCGAATGCCTGATGGCTGTAGGGCGATTCGGATATTATCATTCCCGCCAGAAAAGCACCCAGGCCCAGAGAAAGCCCGGCCAGAGATGTGGCCCAGGCCACGGCAAAACAGATGGCAACTATGCTGAGCAGGAACAGCTCATGGTCCTGGGTCTTGGCTACGCTGTATAGTGCACGGGGGACCAGCCATTTGGCGCTGATTATTATCAGGGCGACCAAAGCCAGACCTTTGGCCGCAACTGCAAGAGGCGAGTCGCTCGCGTCCAGCGTGCTGCCCGGCAGCAGGGGTACCAGGAGCATCATAGGGACCACGGCCAGGTCCTGGAAGATGAGAATTCCTAATGTGGTTCTGCCTTGCAGGCTGTAGAACTCATTCTTCTTCTGAAGTATGCGCAGGACTATAGCAGTACTGCTCAGTGAAACCAGGAAACCTAGAAGCACTGCCGTTCCTGCAGGCAGATCCAGGCCCAACATTATCAGGAACACAACTAATGCAGTCAGCAGGACCTGAAGCGATCCCCCGACTAAAACGTATTTCTTGAGCTGGATGATGTCCTTTAATGAGACCTCGATTCCCAGGGTGAAGAGAAGAAGGACCACTCCTATGTCGGCCAGCAGCGAAACCTGCTCCGATGCTCTTATCAGGCCGAGCCCCTGGGGACCGGCCAGGATTCCTGTCAGCAAGAAGCCTACAATCGTAGGTGCCCGCAGCCTATGGAAAATAAAGAGAACCACTACCGAAAGCGAGATTACGACTACAATAGATTTGAGGAGTGCCAGTTCCGTTGCCAAACCATCACGTCTGAGTCAATTCAAATTCGATCCAATTTAAGTATTCTGGCGAGCTCCGCCATACTTCGGCCCAGGCTATGGAGGAGATGGGATAGCTGATCGCCTTCCGGCCCGGCAACCGCTACACCGGCTCCCTTCCATCTTCCTCCATCCAGGCCGGCGGGGGCGAATTCCAGCTCCAATGTATCCAGATCCGCTGGCGCAGTCATCATATCGGTCATGTACCACCAGAGGACGATCCATCCCCCTTCCCTAGCCTTCTGCAATAGCCTTTCGGCGAGAATGGCATCCTGCACATCGACATAAGGAGGATCTATGAAGAGCAGGCCGGGTGAGTGGTAAGATGATGGCCGGCTAAGATGGGAGAGCAGGCCGGAAAAGCCGTCTGCTTGATGGAAACAGATCCCAGTCCGCAGTCGGCTCGATAGTGATGACTCCTCGGATAGAAAGTCCTGCCAGGAAGCGGCCACATCCGGATTGATATCCCAGATCTCGGCCTGCAGGTCTGCGCCCCTGCTCCTGGCAAGCTCGCTGATCTGGCGGGCGGAGCCTGGATAGAGCAGTCCTGAAGGACCAAAGGCAGAGGATGGATTGAGCTCTGATAGTATCCTGAAATATGCAAAAGCCTTGAGCGAAGGCAGAAGATGCCAGATGCGGCCAATTCCCCCTTCCCACTCGCCCGGGGCTTTAAGAAGATAATGGGGGCGGCCGCAATGGCTCTCCAGGTAAATCAGCCTGGCGGAGTCTTTGAGGAGCCAGTCTGCTGCCTCTAAAAGCAGGAAATGCTTCCAGACGTCGCCCGCATTGCCGGCATGCGCTCGGTGATCGTATCGGCCCATGGAAGGGATTTTGTGTATCATTCCTTCTAGATCTTTTTGGCCATGGGAAAAGCACTGAGGATGCAACGGCTGCTGTCATCTTGGCCGGAATTGATGCCTTTACAGGCTCTCTTTTGACCGGCCTGCTTTATTTGATTCAAATACCCTGCGGCTCTACAGCGAGGATAAAGTGAATAATATCCAATTTAAGGATTGATCTGCTAACGATGATGTCGGGAAGGCCGAGGTGATCATGGCTGTCTTCCATCATCTTTCCATCGCACTAATTCAATCTAAAAGCCTTCATGAACTAGAGCAGCCACCAAAATAGTGC
>NOLC01000188.1 GCA_002256595.1 Methanosaeta sp. NSP1
TAGCATACTAAACTTAGCATGTTCATATAGCTATGATATAGAAAATATCTTCTTTTTGTAATTACAGATAATAAGCATCTATAAACTATGGATAGCGATTATCTTCATAAAATAAAAAAAATTGTATTATAGCTTTTAATAATAAGACTTGCTAATTAAAGTTCTCGAAAAGCATTGGCCAACAGAAATTAGGCATCTAGAGCTTAAGTTATATTTTAATAGTAATAATGTTAATGGATATGCGAGGTTCCCCCGCGGAGCCTTCGCGGGGACTAGGAGCTGCAATGAGAAGGCCGATTCAAGAGAAGATCAGCTTGCGCACCTTCATAGATGCCAGATCGACCGCAGGAACTACACCTGCTATCGGCTGGATATTCATCTTTTTCTGAAAATCGGTTTGTGACTGCCAGGTCCCGCTATTGATTACCAGCACTCCCTTGTACCTGGCGATGCCCACAGTATGGACATGGCCGCAGTGAAGTATAGCCGGCGGACGGGATATGACATAATGATCCTCATGCTCCGGCGCGATGGAGACCCGGCTGCCATAAATCGGAGACAGATGCCGCCTTCGCAACATCTCAATCATGGCCTTCTCCGGTTCGGCATAGGAAATGCCTGGCAGGCGTAAGACCAGATCATCTATGCTCCGGCCGTGGTAGATCAGGACGGAGATCCCGCTCAACGTCACCCAAGCGGGATTGCCCACGAACATCATATCCTCCCGGAAATAGCTCCTGATCTCCTCAGGAAGAGAGGGTTGAGGCTCGGCCTGGCGCACAATATCGTGATTTCCAGGGGCTATGATCACCTTGATGTCCTTTCTGATGCCGTTTAGGTACCGTGCTGCCGCCTGGTACTGAGAGTAGATATCATCCAGCTCCAGGTCCTTCTCCTGGCCGGGATAGATGCCTATTCCGTCCACCAGATCCCCAGCAATAACAATATAGCGCACCTGAGAGGACAGCCCCGATGGATCCTCATCCTCGCCTCCCAGCCAGCGCAGAAAGCTCTGCCAGGCCTCGGCCATGAAATACTTGCTTCCGACATGCAGATCGGAAAGCAGAAGTGCACAGCCGCTGCCCTTCTCCAAAGGTGCGGACTGGCTCGGCATATCCGGCCAGAGCAAGGACTTGACAAAGATCCTTCCGTTGCCGTCCGAGGTTCCTGTGACCCCTATGACCTCATCGGTGATGATCTGCCCGGACTGCTCGTGGATCTCAGAATCCTTCTGTACGACGGCAGTCAATAATCCAGTGGGGTCCTCCAGCTCAATCACCCGATTGCCTTTGGCTGTGGTCCGCACGTCCATGACCATTCCGATGACAGAGACCTCCCGGCCGGCTGTGCTCTTGCCCAGGGACTCGATGGGGCGGGAATTCAGCCTTCGAGCCAGCATCTCCCGAATCTTGGCGTACCTGTCGCGAAAATAGTGCACAAAATCGCTGTAGTCCCCCACACAGGTGGAGCGGCCGGTTATGTCGCATTTCAGCTCAGCACAGGAGTCCCGCAGGATGGGGGATGGTGCGCAGGAGAGCGCCTGGCTTGGCGGATCTGGAGCAGAGATAGGAGACGCAGCCCGCCCGTCCTGGAAGATGGGCGAGGGGGCGGAGGAGAGAATGCAGGAGATCTGGACGGTATCGATTACTGCTACAGATCCATCGGTCCGGTCCACGATACGGCGCAGCAGCTCCTCCTTGCTGCCGGGATATCCGCAGATGATCTTCAGAGCCGCAGGCTCCAATTGGTATCCCATCTCGGCCAGCCTCTGCACGACCTCCTGGCTTGGGTCTTGAGCCGGAGCGATGCGACTGCCATATATGCGCTGCATCGAAAGGAGTATAAGAGCCTACCAACGGATAAACCTGGTTGATGAGGATCACTGAGTGGTTTGACAATTTGCCTCTTCCCGGACCGGCCAAGGACATAATCTTCGTGGTGGTGGTGGTAGGCGGCATATCCCTGCTATCCCAATTGCTGCTGGGCCTCTGGACGCCTATGGTGGCCGTGGAATCGGGAAGCATGGTTCCGAATCTCAATATTGGAGATATAGTAGTGGTTCAGGGAGCTTCGCGCACGGATGTGATCCCCTGGGAAGAGGCAGAAAAGACCGGCTACACCGCCTTCAACAATCCTGGGGATGTCATACTATACCGGCCTTACGGCAAGGCCAGCCTCAATCTGCTGGACCAGCTCAAGATGCTCATCGGATTTGCCCCGAGCAAGGAGAAGGCCACACCCATCATCCATCGGGCTCTAAGATATGTAGAGGCAGGAGATCCCATGTGGGAAGGCGGACCTGCTGCTCCATTCTCCGGCTACATCACCAAGGGAGATCACAATGAAGTAATAGACCAGATGGCCGGGCAGATCTTCGGATCCGCAAATTTATCTTACATCGATGCCCACAGGGATGAACTCATGAATGTGGGCAGCGATGTCTATCTGGACAAGAATATGGGCCTGATCATCTACAAGACGGAAAACGGCACTTTTGTGGGAGAGGGCATCAGCTTTCTAACCCCGGTAAAGGATGATTGGGTCATAGGAGTGGCCAAGGCCAGGATCCCATTGGTGGGCTACATCAGGCTTCTGCCCAATATCATATTCGATGAGATTCGCAAGCTGGTGAGCTAGCCTGCCCTGCCGATCTCCAATGGTGAGGGAGTTATGCAGGCTTTTTAGCCAGCATAGCCCAGTGATCCTGATGAAAAGGAAGCAGATCCAGGATACCATAGAGATCCAGGCCCTGTAGCTTTTTTTCCTCCAAGGAGAGTACCGACTGGGGGCTGGCGTTGACATCCACGGAACGGGTTTTGAGCATGAGAACAAGATCGCCGCCGGACTTTAGGTATCTAAGGCAGTTGCTGGAGGCGATCTCAGCCTGGTTTCTCTGGGCTACATCCTGGTAGATCAGGTCAACGGGTTCGACCATAAAGGCATAATCCTCAGGATGAGATGCATCAGCCAGGATGGGCACAATATTCTTTCGCCTCTCGCAGAGCCGGATCAGGTCGCGCATGGCCCGCGGCGAGAACTCCACGGCATAGACCAGGCCGCGGCAGACTATATCGCTGACATGGCTGACAGTAGTGCCCGTTGCTGCTCCCAGATAGAGGACTTTTGCATCGCGATCCAGATTGAACTGCGGTCTGCTGTTTTTTAGCAGCAGGGCAGCGAGCTTGGAGCGGAAGGGATCCCAGGCCCTGTAGCCCTCCAGGATGCGCTCTCCGTAAACCGGCAGAGGATCGTCGCTCTGGCTGGCCAGCCTCGTCTTCCCGTCCCACTCTACTGCCGCCACTCCGGAAATAATCTCCTGAAAATTCATGATATTTATGCTAAGATCATGGGGCTAGAGTTCCTTTCCCATGGAAGTGGTGGTGAGCTTGACGTGCTTGACTCCTTTTAGAGACATCATCTTCTCCGCAGCCCGTTTTACCTCCTGACCCTCGCCACGCAGGACTATGACCTCCAGGCAATTGTCGTGGTCCAGGTGAACATGCAGGCTGGACTGGATGATGCTTCCCGCCTCGTGCTGGATCTCAGTGAGATTATCCACCAGGCCCCTCTGGTTGTGGGAGTAGACCAGTGTGATCACACCCACCCTCTCACCCTGCACATCGCTCATCCATTCGTAATGGACAATGTAGTTGCGGATGGCATCCCTGATGCCCTCCGAGCGCGATGAGTAACCACGCTGCAATATGATCTCATCAAAGCGGGAGAGCAGCTTCTCCGGCAGCGAAACCCCTATCCTCATCAATTCTTGATCCATATATAGTCGCAATGAGTAACCTGATATTATTTAGTAATAAACCTAATGGAGAAAAATGGCAAACAAAGGAAGTCCAGGCCAAAGGAACCACAAAGGCTATCCCCACGAGGTGAAACAAACGCATTGCTATGTCTGATATAGCCATCATCGGAGAGAGCAGCTTTCTATATCAGAAGCTGTTCGCGGAAGCTGGGGTGAGCTATCAGTTCGTATCTCCTGATTTATTGGGCAGCCCCTTTCTGCCCAGGTTCAAGGTGGTCATAATCCCCACGGGATTTGCCAATTCCCTTTACTCCAAGGCTCTTGCTGCACTGCAAAGGACATGCTCCCATATCGCCGATTTTGTGAGAAATGGAGGTATTTTAACCGTATTCGGCCCCATGGTAGCTGAGCACAGATACGATTGGCTGCCCATGCCCCTGGAATATGTTTGCGAGCTGGGCTCGCAGAGCATAGGCCCCTCCCGGCATGAATGCACCTGTCTGCTCTGCACCAACACCCCGGAGTGTGATGGTTATCTTATTCCCGGGCAGGGATTGGAGACGGTTTTAGAGGACGGAAAAGGCAGAGCCGTTCTTGTGGCTGGCAAGCTTGGCGAAGGCCTGATCGTGGCCACATCAGTTCATGAGTTTCCGGCTCCTGAATATATCAGGTGGGCGGCAGGCCGGGCCAAAGCGGCAAAATTCTGAGGTGGAATAGCCTATGTCTGGGGAGGAGAATGGTGTTTCAGATGATCCGGGTATGATGGGAAAAAAGAAGAGCAGGCTGCGGCAGGAGGTAGAGGAGACTCTGGTGCAACATGGAATCTCGGTAGAGAGAAGGATAAGCATCATCAATCTGGAGACAAAGGAGTCTCATTATTTCGATGATTATGCCCAGGCTATGCAATTTTTAAAGGGAAAAAAAGGCAGATGGTACCTGGCCACACCCGGGATCCGGAGATGATGGCAGCCGGCATATGCCGATTTTTATCCTCTGCAATCCTCTGCCGCTATAAGGCCATCAAGGCTTGATCCCGAACTCCGGCAGCATATCCACTGCCGCCTTGCGGGCCTGCTGGTGCTCTCTCAGAAACCGCTCAATCCTCTCTGCCACATCCTTTTTGCATGTTCCGCACATACGCCTGCCGGAGCGGCACTCAGCATCCAGCTCTAGAAGCTCTTTATCATCGTCTGAGAGATGGAATACCAAAAACTCATAGATGGAGCACTTATCGGGCTCGCCTCCCAGCTTCTTCTGCTCGGCCAGGCTCTGCTTGCCTCCGGTTATGGCCCGCATGATCTTCTTGCCCGCCTCCTTGGGATCCTCGGTGAGGGCGATGTGGCTCTCCGGCTTGGAGGAGGACATCTTTCCGCCTGTCAGACCGGTCATGAAGCGGTGATAGAGAGAGGCGGGGGGCATAAAGCCGTAATGGCCGTGATCGATCTCCAGGTTTATGATCAGTCGGTCGATGGTTCCCTGAAGGGCTGCCAAGCCTGTATCATCGCTTATTTGAATGTCGGTGAGGTCTATATGCTCCTCATATCGCTTGACCTTGCCTGCGACCAGATCCTTCAAGGCCTCTTCTGCCGCCTGCATCAGCTCCGGGCTGGCCGCTTTACCTCTGATGCTGATGTAATCGCCTCGCAGCTCCACCAGGAACTTTCTCATGCGGTAGGCCAGGTCGCGGGTGAGCTTGATGTGAGGATCCTGATCCGCCCCCACGGGAATGACCACCGGCTTGGGGCCGCCGAATTCCTTTAACTGGGGATGGAGGATGTCTGCGCTCTGGGCCATGACGCTCTCCATGTGGGAGATATGGGTCTCCCCGGAGAAGCCGTAGATGGCGCTGACCTCGGAGAAGTTGGCCTCGCTGCCCAGCTCAAAGGCCAGGTTTCTCATGGAATAGTTCTCCGACTGGAAATATATGTGGCTGCCCTCCCTGGGTGCGAAGCCCAGGGCTATAAGGCTGAGGATGTACTCGTTTATGCCCAGAGCCCTGCACCTCTCCCAGCTTATGCCCCGCACGGCATGGGCTTCCATATCGGCTATGGCGGCAAATGCATCCCCGCCCTGCTGCTGGTGCCAGATGATCTCATTCATGACCATCATATGGCCGAAGTGAGCCCTGCCGGAGGGCATGAAGCCGCTCATCACGGCAAAGGGCTCGTGCTTTTGCATGGCGGCAAGAACCGGCTCGTATCCTCTATGGCCGAAGATTATCTTGCGGCGCATATAGGGATGGGGATTTTCCAGCTCGGAGAGGATCTGATCGAAGTTGGATATGCCAAACTCCACAAAGAGCTTGCTGTAATCGTCTACGTGAACTGCTCCCCAGGGATCAAGCTTCAATTCCATGGCTCAAGAGCAGTGAAAACAAGGTATATCTATTCTTTGTTTTTTGCCTCCCACTGAGCTGTGATCCTTTTCCCTCACCCCAAGATAAGGTTAATAGCCATGCACCTCCCCCACCAGGGCTGAATGGATCGGCAAAGAGTCGCAGACTGCATTGCCCGGCTGGAGGAGGAGTACGGCATTCCCAGGCCGGATGATGAGGATCCGGTGGACCTGCTGGTCAAGACCATACTTTCCCAGAACACCAGCGACACCAACAGCTTGAGGGCCTTTGCTCAATTGAAGAGGGTCTTTCCCGACTATGAGATCCTTCTGGCGACGCCGGATGAGGCCGTGGCCGATAGCATTCGCAGCGGTGGCCTGGCCGAGATAAAAGCCCGACGAATAAAAGAGGCCCTAAGTAAAATCAAGGAGGATATTGGAGAGATCACCCTGGCTTCTCTGGCAAGCATGAAAAAGGAGGTGGCCATGAATTATCTGCTCAGCCTCCCAGGTGTGGGGCCCAAGACCGCCTCGATAGTGCTGCTTTTTGCCTTCGGCATGCCATTTATGCCTGTGGACACTCATGTCTTCCGCCTCTCCCGTCGGCTGGGGCTCTTGGAGGAGAAGACCGGTCCGGAGAAGGCCCAAAAGGTGCTGGAAGCAATAGTGCCGCCGGAGAAGTACACCTCATTTCATCTCAACCTGATCCGGCACGGCAGACAGGTCTGCCGGGCGCGGGGGCCCAGACATGAGCAGTGCGTCCTGCAAAGCTGCTGCCAATGCTATTTGCAGGGCCAAAAGCCTTAAATGATAGAAGAAACCACCCCCATTCCGCGCTCCTGTAGTGTAGCTCGGCCAATCATGAAGGACTCTCACTCCTTCGACTCGGGTTCAAATCCCGACGGGAGCATTGTTTAATATTGAGATTTTGGACCCGATTTTAAGGATGCTTTAAATATATTAGCTAACGGCCAGGGAGACATTTCGTATATGAGCTCATTAAAACCGAAGAAAGCTCTCTTGGTGGTTGACGTCCAGAACGATTTCTGTCCCGGAGGAGCTTTGGGCATCCCCAATGGCCACCAGATCATTCCTGCGATTAACAGATACATCAAGGCCTTCCAGAAGGAAAACTGGCCTGTATTTGTGACCAGAGACTGGCATCCCCAGTTCACCAGGCATTTTAAAAAATTCGGCGGAGCATGGCCGGAGCATTGCATCGAGGGCAGTCCCGGAGCTCAGTTTCATCCAGACCTTGAATTTCCTAAAGAGGCTTTGGTCATGTCCAAGGGCATGGACATG
>NOLC01000181.1 GCA_002256595.1 Methanosaeta sp. NSP1
CAGGCCGCCCAGCAGGAAGGGATTCCACCAGTCTTCTCCCAGGGCGGAGGAGGCGGCTATTATGGAGATGTCTCTGGCTGCGGTGAGGGCCAGGGCCAGGGCGGCCACATAGATAGCCAGGGCGGCCAGAAGCAGGTATTGAAACATATCCGTCCAGACTACGGCTCGAAAGCCCCCCACGCTTACATAGAGGGCCACGGATACGGCCATGATGGCCACGGCTAAGAGAGGATCTATGCCGAAGAATGTCCCCAGGACCAGCTTGAATCCTATGAAATCCGTAACCGAGAAGAGTATCATCATGATGGTCACTGCCAGGGCCACCGGAGCCCTGATCATGGGATCATATCTGATCTCCATCAGCTCGGGCTGGGTGAGAGCTGGGATATTTTTGATCCTCCCCGAGATCATGGCTATGATCATCAGCCCGGCGATATTGGGAAAGACCCAGATCCAGATCGAGCCCACCCCTATGAGCAGAAACAGGCCCGTGGCCAAGAGCAGTGCGCTCGCCGTGATCCATGCCGATGCCGATGAGAATCCGATGATCAAGGGACCCAGCTCCCTTCCCGCCAGCCAGAAGTCTGTGACCGATTTCTGGCTGCGAGAGAAGTACAGCCCAATGCTCAGCATGATCGCGATGTATATGGCGAGGAATATCATGAATAGCGAATAAGCATCCAAGGATCGTCCACCCTGGCAGGCTAGCGCCCTGCTGATATTTAATATGTTACTAGCCGAATAAGATCAGCAACTACTTAAACGGAAAAAAGGCAATAACCCGCTTTGAGGTTTCTTTGATGAGGAGCGATATCACCAAAAAAGGTAATGAGAGAGCGCCTCACAGGGCTCTTTTAAAGGCCACCGGCCTATGCGATGAAGAGGTTGGCCGCCCCTTCATCGGCGTCGTCAACTCCTATAATGAGTTTATACCCGGCCACATCCATCTGGACAAGCTGGGCCAGGCGGTCAAAGCGGGCATACGCATCGCCGGAGGAGTTCCATTCGAGTTCCAGACCATTGGTGTCTGCGACGGCATAGCCATGGGGCATAAAGGAATGAATTACTCTCTGCCCAGTCGCGAACTGATCGAGGATTCCATAGAGATCATGGCCGAGGCCCATCAGTTGGACGGACTGGTGATGATCCCATCCTGCGACAAGATCGTCCCCGGCCATATCATGGCTGCGGGAAGGCTGAACCTGCCCACCATCGTTGTCACCGGCGGGCCCATGATGCCCGGATTTGCCTGCGACAAAGATCTGGACCTGATCAATGTCTTCGAGGGCTGGCAGGCGGGAGGCGAGGCCCTGGCCGACCTGGAGGAGATGGCCTGTCCAGGAGCTGGGTCCTGCGCCGGCCTCTTTACCGCCAATACCATGGCCTGCCTCACCGAGGCCCTGGGACTAAGCCTTCCCGGCTGCGCTACTGCACATGCAGTGGACGCGCGAAAGATCCGACTGGGCAAGCTATCCGGCATTAAGATCATGGAGCTGGTGGAGAAGAATATCACCGCCCGGCAGATAGTGACTTCTGATTCTATCGATAACGCCATCCGGGTGGACATGGCCATCGGAGGGTCCACCAATACCGTGCTTCATATCCCGGCCATAGCTGCGGAGTTCGGCCTGGATCTGGATCTGGACCGATTCGACCAGCTCAGCCGCGAGACCCCTCATCTGGTAAACCTGAGGCCGGGAGGGCCGCACCATATACTGGACCTGGACCGGGCAGGAGGAATCCAGGCCGTGATGAGCCGGCTCTCCCCGCTGCTCTCCTTGGATGCGCTTACGGTTACGGGCAAAAAGCTGGGCGAGAACCTGGAAGCCTTCCGTCCGGTCAATCCACAGACTAATAAGGCGGTTATATCCCCACTGGACAGCCCGGTTCATGGCCAGGGTGGGATAGCCATACTGCGAGGCAGCCTGGCTCCGGAGGGGGCTGTAGTCAAGCAGACCGCGGTATCCCCGGCTATGATGAGGCATACCGGTCCAGCCCGGGTTTTCGACTCGGAGGAGGAGTCCATGGCCGGCATTGTGGGCGGCGAGGTGAAGGCTGGCGATGTGGTGATAATAAGATATGAGGGGCCCAAGGGGGGCCCAGGCATGAGGGAGACTTTAGCCCCCACCTCGGCCATAGCCGGGGCGGGCCTTTCCGAGTCAGTAGCCCTGATAACCGACGGGCGCTTCAGCGGCGGAACGCGCGGCCCCTGCATCGGGCATGTCTCACCCGAGGCGGCGGTGGGCGGGCCCATAGCCCTGGTCGTCGATGGCGATATGATCTCCATAGACATTCCTGCCAGAAAGGTCGATCTTCTGGTCGATCCTGCCGTATTGGAGCAGAGGAGAAGGGCCTGGGTTGCGCCGGAGCCCAAGATAACCAGCGGGATCCTGGCCCGCTACAGAAACTCGGTCACCTCTGCCAGCAGAGGCAGCGTGCTGCGATGAGCGGCGTCAGATGCTTTGTGGCGGTGGAGCTGCCGCCTTCCATTCGCCAGGAGATAGGGCTGCTGCACAGTCGCATCGCGACGGAGGGCTTGCGCCTGGTCCGGCCTGATCTGGTTCATATCACCCTCAAGTTCCTGGGAGATGTGCCCGAAGGGCGGGTTGATGCGGTGGCGCAAGCCCTTGGCGCTGTCAAGGCTGCACCATTTCCCGTCCGGATTAAGGGCATAGGCGCCTTTCCCGGTCGAAGCGTGCGGGTGCTCTGGCTGGGGCTGGAGGGCGACTTTCAGGAGCTGCACCGGGGAATAGAGAAGGCTTTAGAGCCCCTGGGCTTTTCCCCCGAGGAGAGGGGCTTCTCTCCCCATGTCACATTGGGCCGGGTGGGCAGCCCCAATGTAGAGATCAGCCGTCGGATTCAGTCCAGGATGTCAGAGCTCTCCGGCCTGGATCTGGGTGGCTTCACTGTAGACCGCTTTTATCTCAAGAAGAGCACTCTCACCCCGGGAGGGCCGATATACGAAGACCTGGCAGAGTTCCCTCTCTGAGATTCGTGAGGCGGTGCTGGAGCGGGTCAAGCCCAGCGCCGCAGAGAGGAAAAGGCTGCAGGATGTCTCGGCCTCACTTCTCTGCCGCATCGAGAACCTGGCACGTGAGCGCGGCCTGGAGCTCAGGGCCATGCTGGTGGGCTCAGCGGCGCGGGGCACCTGGCTGGCCGGCGATCATGATCTGGACATCTTTCTGGGCCTTGATGAAGAGGCCGATCTGGATGCTGCTCTGGAGCTGGCCAGGAGTGTGTCTTCCGATCGTCGGGAGAAATATGCCGAGCACCCTTATGTCCAGGCCCGTATAGATGGCTTTGATGTGGATCTGGTTCCATGCTATCTGGTCGATGATGCATCTCATCTGAGGTCGGCCGTGGACAGGACTCCATTTCATAACCGATATGTGGGGAAGAGAATACCCGGGCGGGAGGATGAGGTTCTTTTATTAAAGCAGTTCCTGAAGGGGACCGGGGTCTACGGCTCGGAACTCCGGGTCGGCGGCTTTTCCGGCTACCTGGCCGAGCTGCTGGTGCTCTGCTACGGCTCTTTTGCCGCTGTGATCCAGGCTGCATCCCTCTGGAGGCCGGGGCTGAAACTGGACCTGGAGGGCCAGGGCAGGGTGGAGCAGGATGATCCTTTAGTAGTGGTCGATCCTGTGGACCCGGGAAGAAATGTGGCTGCTGCACTTACTTTGGACAAGATGCTCCAGTTCGCTGCTGCAGCACGCTCATTCATGGCCGGGCCTGATATAGATTTCTTCTTTGCCGCACCCCTCGCCCCACTCTCCGACCGGGAGATAGAGGCCCGAATAGAGGAACGGGAAACTCTGCCCTTGCTGATCGAGTTTGCCGCCCCGGATGTGGTGGAGGATGTCCTCTATCCGCAGCTTCGCAAGGCGGAAAGCTCGATAAGGGCTCTCCTGGAGCGCAAGGGCTTTTCCATTCTGCGCAGCGATGTCTGCACCTACGGCGATCGTGCCGCTTTGCTCCTGGAGATGGAGGTCTGGCAGCTTTCCAGAGCCTGCCGGCGAGAGGGGCCGCCGGTCTGGCAGGCCGATCACGTCTACCGTTTTCTGGCCGCACACCCCCAAATCCTCTCCGGCCCTTACATCAAAGAGGGCCGAGTGGTGGTGGAGGAGGAGAGGCGTTATGCCAGTGCCGCTGATCTGCTGGCAGCGGAGCTGCCCGGCCTCTCCCTGGGCCGCCATCTCTCGCCGTCCATTCGATGCGGGTACAAAATTTATATGGGTCAGGATCTTTCGGCCATAAGAGACGATGTCTATCGCATCTTCCTGGCGGAGTACTATCAGGCCAGATTCCGCATAGCTTGAAGGCCGTCCTTTCAGTCGAAGCACTCCCAGTATCTGCCCTGGATCTTCTTGACCTCATCTATTCTGCGGGCAATGCTGCTGTCAGTTCCCCTGATCTCAGGCACATCTCCGCCAAATGCCCTGATCTCGGAGACAACGGCCTCTGCCGAAGCCTTCAGGTTGTAGCCGCCTTCCAGGGTAGCTGCCACCATTCCGCGGCAGCATTTGCTGGCGATCTCTTTAACCTGGCCGGCGATGGCGCCAAAGCCCTGCGCCGTCAGGCGCATCCCGCCCAGGGGATCATCTTGATGAGGATCTTGGCCAGCCGAGATCAGGATAATATCCGGCCTGAACTCCAGGGCGATGGGCTTTAAGATCTCCCGGTAGGCCATGAGATATCCCTGATCGCCGGTTCCCGCTGGCAGGGGGACGTTGACTGTGGCGCCCTCTGCTCCGTCCTCGCCCACCTCATCGGCCCTTCCGGTGCCGGGATAGTGGGGATGCTGATGGGTGGAGAAATATAGTACGGACGGATCAGAATAGAATATGTCATTGGTTCCATTGCCGTGATGGACATCCCAGTCCACTATGAGCACCTTTTTCAGCCCCCTGGCCTGGGCATGCCTCGCGGCAACGGCCACGTTATTGAAAATGCAAAATCCCATGCCGTGATTGACCTTGGCATGGTGCCCTGGGGGCCGCACCAGGGCAAAGGAGCTGTCGTAATCCTCCAGTACGGCATCGACCGCAGCCATGGTTCCGCCCGCGGCCGTCAGGGCGGCCTCATAGGATCTGGGAGAGAGGAAAGTATCCATATCCAGATAACCGCCGCCATGCTGGCATATGGCCTTTACCTGGTCTATATACCTCCGTCCGTGTATGGCGGCGATCTGCTCCACTGAGGCAGGCTCTGGGGTTATGAGATCGCAATCCAGCTCTTCAGATTTGATTTTCTCCAGTATGGCGGTGAGGCGCTCTTTTTTCTCGGGATGGTCTCCCGTCTCGTGCAGAAGATAGATGGGATGATAGATCAAGCCGGTTTTTAACATGCCTGGATGCTATGTTTTATTCCCAAAAAACGGTTTTCCTCTCGTCGGGCTCAAAGCCATTCTCCCGACCATTGGCTTTCTCAGCGAGAATAGTCTTTAAATATCTGATGGTTAATGCATAAATTGAGCCTAGGAAAGCTCTTTGGCCCCCTATTGCTTTCAAGAGGGTAAGAACAGCACCCGGCTGCCGGTAGAGGACCAAAAAAGATATAATAGGGAAATACTCTATCACTACCCTATATAATCCCTTATGGGATTTGAGGAGGGTGACGTAGCTATACATATGTCGGAGAAAAGCCAGGCCGAGATGACAAATGTGGAAATGAAGTGCCACGTCGCGTTGCATGGCGATCGAAGACTTTATTCAGGCAATAGTTTTAAGAATACTCAGACTGTATGCTGCTGAAGTGATCGTGAAGAGAAGATAGGAGGTTAAAAGATGAAGAAATTGGCTGCAATTACATTTACATCGATGATGCTGTTACTGGCAACAGCGATGGTAGTAGGAGCAGTCGACATGGTTGAAATCCGCGGACATGTCGCCACTGATAGTGACACCTGGACTGCGGAAGACTTTGCCGGCTTCTACTATGATATTGATGACAATATCGCGACCGAAACAATGACCTTTACCGTTACCGACAGGAAGCTCCTTGAGCCCGATGGCGTAGTATACAACACCACGGCTATGGAGACTGACTTCGAATTCGATGCTTGGGGCGGGTACTTAACATTGGGCTTCATGGCCAATCAGTACTTCGCCGGATATGTTGATGCCGAAGGCACCGACGACGTCCTCTTCGAGGAGTCTGACGACGAGAATGTTCTCGCCGACGAGCAGCTTCTCAAGATCCTGGCGGATGACGATTCTGAGATGACCGTCACCTCCGGCACCCCGCTGAAGGGACAAGAGGGCTACGAGCTGGGCATCAAGTCCATTGATATCGACGGCAACAAGGTTTACCTCGAGCTCACCAAGGATGGCGAAATAGTAGACAGCAAGGTCATATCCCCATCCGCCGATAACGCCGATATGGCTGACAAGACCTACTACTACAAGAAGGACGTAGGCGACTCCAAGGATGTAGTCATTGTCGCTGTTCACTTCAAGAACGCCTTCCGTGGTGCCGATCAGGACCTGGCCACCGTTGACGGATTCTGGCAGCTCTCCGATACCCCAACCGATGTATCCGAGAACACCGAATACGACAAGATGACCATCCAGACTGTCACCGACAACAGCATCATGATGAACAACGAGGACAATGACATCACCCTCAGCAACGACAAGGATATCACCCTGATGGAGGATGTGCACATCATTACTGCTGATCCCAGTGCAGATGAGGGCGATGTACTCCGGTACTATCCAGCCAAGATTGTCACTGCGCCCGGCACCTACGAGATTAGGAGCGATGTAGCAACTGGTTCTGCCGAATGGGATGCCAGCACCTTCGCCGGCTTCTACTACGATATTGATGACAACATCAAGACAGAAACGCTGACTGCAACTGTTACCGACAGAAATCTCAATGAGCCCGATGGCGTAGTTTACAACACCGTGGCTATGGAGGATGACTTCGACTTCGATGCGTGGGGCAAGTACTTAATCATGGGCTTCTTGGCCGAGCCGTACTTTGCGGGATATGTTGACACCCCCGATACCACCGATGACGTCCTCTTCGAGGAGTCTGACGACGAGAATATTCTCGCCGACGAGCAGCTTCTCAAGATCCTGGTAGATGACGATTCTGAGAGGACCGTCACCTCCGGCACCCCGCTGATGGGACAAGAGGGCTACGAGCTGGGCATCAAGTCCATTGATATCGACGGCAACAAGGTTTACCTCGAGCTCACCAAGGATGGCGAAGTGGTAGACAGCAAGGTCATATCCCCATCCGCCGATAACGCCGATATGGCTGACAAGACCTACTACTACAAGAGGGACGTAGGCGACTCCAAGGATGTAGTCATTGTCGCTGTTCACTTCAA
>NOLC01000104.1 GCA_002256595.1 Methanosaeta sp. NSP1
ATGAGCCATTGCCGGCCTATCTCTTGTCCGTGCTGGGAAACCTCCTGCCTGTCGTCCCCCTGCTCCTCTTTCTGGGACCCGTCTCCGACTGGCTGAGGAGATATGACTTCTGGGAGCGGTTTTTCACCTGGCTATTTTCCCGCACCAGGCGCAAGTATATCCGGGAGCACGAGAGCTTCGGGCTGACTGCTCTGGCCATCTTCGTGGCCATCCCTCTGCCCATGACCGGAGCCTGGACCGGCTGCGCCATTGCCTTTCTGGTGGGCTTTCGCTTCTGGCCCGCCTTTGCGGCCATAACAGCGGGGGTTCTTCTGGCCGGAATCGTGGTCACGGCCACGGTGGTGGGCGTGCAATGGCTGATATTTTAATGACAATTCAGAGATCTCATTCGATGAGCATGGCGTGTCCCGGGCAGGAATGTCAGGCATTTATCCTAAACTCCGGGAGAATTAGCCACCAGATAAAACCAGATAGCGGAATTTACCAGGCTCGGCCCTCCAGGCACGACTGGCCTTTGGGTTGCATTTAAGTATCTGTAATAAGGTCTCATACCTCGATCGACAATATAAATTTCAAGGTGATATTTTGCATAACAGCGTGGTAAAAGACCCATCCCTTGCCGAGATGGGGGAGCAGCGCATAGAATGGGCCCGAAGGCATATGCCGGTCTTGGAGAAGATCAAAGAGGAGTTCGAGAGAGAAAAGCCCCTGCGAGGCGCACGCATAGTGGCCTGTCTGCATGTAACCGTGGAGACGGCCAACCTCATCACCACCCTCGTGGCAGGAGGCGCCGAGGTGGCGGTTACCGGCTCCAATCCCCTCTCAACCCAGGATGATGTGGCTGCGGCCTTAGCCGCCCGCGGCCTCTACGTCTACGCCTTCCGGGGAGAGAACGAGAAGGAGTACTACGACTGCATCAAGATGGCGCTGGAACTCGAGCCCAACGTCAGCCTGGATGACGGAGCCGATACCATAGCCATAATCCACAAGGAGCAGCCGGATCTGGCCGCCAAAATGTTAGGCGGCTGCGAGGAGACCACCACTGGTGTCGTACGCTTGCGGGCCATGGCCGAGGACAAGGCTCTGCTCTATCCGGTCATAGCCGTCAACGATGCCGAGACCAAGATGATGTTCGACAACCGCTACGGCACCGGCCAGAGCACCCTGCACGGCATCATGCAGGCCACCAACTTCCTCTTCGCCGGCAAGACCGTGGTCGTGGCTGGCTACGGCTGGTGCGGCCGGGGCTTTGCCATGCGTGCGCGCGGCCTGGGAGCCAATGTGATAGTGGTGGAGGTCGAGCCGAGAAAGGCCCTGGAGGCAGCCATGGACGGCTACAGAGTCCTGACCATGCAAAAAGCTGCTCCCTTGGGAGACCTTTTTGTGACCCTTACAGGAGACATCAATGTCCTCCGGGAGGAGCACTTCTCCCAGATGAAGGACCAGGCAATCCTGGCCAACAGCGGCCACTTCAATGTGGAGATAGACATACCTGCCCTGGAGAAGATGGCTGTCAGGAAGGCCGAGGTGCAGAACAATGTCACCGAATATGATCTCAAGGACGGCCGCAGGCTTTACCTCCTAGCCGATGGCCGGCTGATCAACCTGGCTGCGGCTTACGGCCATCCGCCCGAGGTCATGGACATGTCCTTTGCCAACCAGGCTCTGGCAGTGCGCTATATTGTTGAGCATGGGCCGAAGCTGGAGAAGATGGTTTACGCCGTCCCGGTGGAGATCGACCGCAGGGTGGCGGAGCTGAAGCTGGCCTCCATGGGCCTGGAGACTGAGAAGCTCACTGCCGAGCAGGAGAAGTACCTGCATAGCTGGCAGATGGGAACCTGATCGCTGCCGATCATTTTCCAATCGAATGAGGTGTTCTCTCTTGGATCTGAAAAGGGCAAACCTGGAAGCTTATCTCAAGGGCATTTACGGGCGGGACCTGACCCTGACCAGCACCCGCAAGATGGGTGAGACCATTGCTACCACCGAGGATGTGAAGGGATTCGGATATGGCTCGCCTCTGCTGGTGGAATATGAGGCCAAAGGCAAGAAGGGCTCCGCCGTCATCTCCTCCATGCGGGTGCAGCGCGGCTTCGGACATGATCACTTCTCCGACCGGGCCAGGATTATGATCTGGCAGAATTCCGCCTTCAATCATCTGCCCAAGCATGTCCGGTCTCTGGATGTGGGCTACTTCACCGAGAAAGGAAAGCTGGTCTCGGCAGGCAATGCTCGCGAATACTTCCTGCTCATGGAGAAGATCGAGGGCAAGGAGTACTTCTTCGATCTGGAGAGGGTAAAAGATGATGGTGCAACCGATCTGGACTACGATCGGGTCATAGCCCTCTCCGACTATCTGGCCGAGATTCATGCTGCAAAGGGCGACTGCCCGCCCCTTTATCTGCGCAAGATCCGGGAGACGGTCGGAGACGGCGAATGCATCTTCGGCATACTGGACGACTATCCTGACAATCCCAGCTTCCTGGAGGCAAATGAGCTTCAGGAGATAGAGAAGATCTGCGTGGAGTGGCGCTGGCTGCTGAGGGGCAAAGCCCACCGCCTCTGCCAGGTTCACGGCGACTTCCACCCCTGGAACATCATGTTCCGGGATGGCGCCGACTTTTCCGTCCTGGACCGCAGCCGGGGAGAGTGGGGGGAAGCGGCAGACGATATAACCGCTCTGGCCATGAACTACATCTTCTACTCGGTGCAGAAAAGCCTGCGCCTGACCGGGGACCTCAAGGATCTCTTCGAGCTGTTCTTCGAGAACTACCTGGAAAAGACGGGCGACGAGGAGCTGCTGGAGGTCATAGCTCCATTCTTCGCCTTCCGGGCGGTGGTGGTGGCCAGCCCCACCTGGTATCCGCTTCTCTCCGATGATGTGCGCCGGGCCATATTCAACTTCCTGGAGAGGGTCCTGGCCTCCAAGAAATTCAATTACCGGGATGTGAACAGCTACCTGGCCTGAAGCCCTGGAAGATGAAGACCTACGCCTTTGAGCTGTCCGGGGAGCACGGGAGCCTTCCCCGCTGCGAGGCCCTGGCCCTGGTGGAGGCCTTCTCCACCGGCTTCTACGAGGTCGAATTTCTGGAGCAGTGCCTGATACCGATTTATGGGCTCTGTCTGAGGCTATAGGCCGCCTCTCCCTTCCCGCCAGGAGATATCTCGTCCGGGCCCGGAGGATCAGAGATGCTGCGCCGCCTGCTGATGCCGTGGAGCGCGAAATAGGAAGGATTCTCTTTGAGAGGGGCTACCGGGCAGATCTCGCCCATCCGGAGATGGTGCTGCGGGCGGTCATCACCTCGGGAAAGATAGTCCTGGGCCTGGAGGCGGCCCGGACCGATAGAAGCTCCTTTGAGGCGCGCCGGCCTCATCTTAAGCCCTTCTTCCATCCCGGCGTGCTCATGCCCCGCATGGCCCGCTCTCTGGTCAACCTCACCCAGGTTCGAGCCGGTGAAGTGCTGCTCGATCCCTTCGCCGGGACCTGCGGCATACTGATCGAGGCCTGCCTGATAGGAGTTCTGGGCCTGGGAGTCGAGGTGCAGCCCCGCCTGGTCAAGGGTGCCTTATGCAACCTGCAGGACCTGGATTGCAGACTGCTGCTGGGTGACGCCAAGCGCCTGCCCCTGAGAAGCTCCTGCATAGATGCCGCCGTCCTGGACACGCCCTATGGCAGATCGGCCAAGATACTGGCCCGATCCAAGGAGCTCCTGCTGAAAGAGAGCCTTGGCGAGCTTTTCCGGGTGATCCGGCCCGGCAGGCGCATGGCCATAGTGGCGGACAGCTCCATTGAGGAGCTGATTGAGGGTGCGGGATTTGCGGTGCTTCAAAAGCATACCGATCGGGTGCATAGGAGCCTGACCAGGCAGATATTCATCTGCGGAAAATAAGATAATAGATGGCCTGGAAGGTATTAAATTCATGGGAAAGGAATATTGCAGATATGAAACGAATATTCCTGATTGGGATCTGTCTGGTGCTTCTCTCCGGATGCATTGAGCAGCAGGAGGACAAGGACGGATCAGCAGAGATGAGATCAGACAAGGTCTTCGTAACCATAAGCTCCCCCGGCGATGGGCAGATCCTGAAAGGAGATAAAGAGGTCCTTTTTGAGGCTAGCGCAGAAGGTGGCAAGGGACCCTATACCTACCGTTGGAGTTCAAACCTGAATGGAGAGCTCTCTACTAAGGCTTCATTCCGCCAGGACCCCTCCGATCTGGCCAAAGGACGGCATATGATCATTGCGGCGGCAAAGGATGCCAACGGCCTATCCGGTCGGGGCAGCGTCCAGATAAATGTGATGTAAATTGCCTGATTCATCTAGATTAGACATATAAGTAATACTAATTGTGTTAATTACGAAAGGAGAACACTGGGTAATATATTTAAAAATTGCGACATATGGCGGAGATTTAAATGGGAAAAGAGGTATGATTAATATTTGTTCGACAGACAGTCTCTGATAGGCTCCACCGGCACGAATGCTGCCCAGGGGTAGCTATCATGATACCCAACCATGGACAGCAAGACTAATCTCTATACGCTTCAGCCTTTTTCGTCAGAAAGATTTGTGAGGGCATTGCGGGAAATTCCTTAATTAAACTTATTTGGTCATAACACAAGAAAACTTTATATGGGAAGAATCTCTCTGCCCTATGAGGTGACTTGATGCATATCATGGAGGGATTCCTGCCCCATCCCTGGTGGGAGATCTGGTTTGCTCTATCGCTGCCAGTGGTGGCCTATGGCGTCCACAGGATCAACCGGATGATCAAGGACAACCGTGAAACCCTGCCCCTCCTGGCCGTGGCCGGAGCCTTCGTCTTCGTCCTCTCCTCCTTGAAGCTTCCCTCTGTCACCGGGAGCTGCTCGCACCCAACAGGCACAGGAATGGGCTCCATCATCTTCGGCCCCTGGATCACCTCCGTCCTGGCTGTGATCGTCCTGGTCTACCAGGCCGTCTTCCTGGCCCACGGCGGCCTGACCACCCTGGGAGCAAATGTCTTTTCCATGGGCATTGCCGGGCCGATGGTGGGATACCTGGTCTACAGGGCGGCTATGCGCTCCGGGCTGCATCTATTCCTGGCCGTCTTCCTGGCCGCTACCCTGGCCGACTGGGCCACCTATTTGGTGACCGCTCTGCAGCTTGCCCTGGCTTTTCCCGCCGCCTCAGGCGGGGCATATGCCTCATTTGAGGCCTTTGCCGCCGTCTTTGCCATCACCCAGGTTCCCCTGGCCGCAGTGGAGGGCGCTGTGACGGCATTGATGTTCAAGTACATAGTAGAGCTCAGGAGCGACGTTCTGGTGAGGATGAATGTGGTCTCGGCCAAGGCCGTGGCCGTTCTGAAGGAGGCTGCGGCATGAAAATTGGCTCGGGGATGAAGCTGGAAGCCTTAGTGCTGGGCCTGATCCTGCTATTCATCGCCGCCTTTGCCTACACCGCCTCTACCGGCAATCACGAGTGGAGCGGGGCGGACAGCCAGGCCGAGGGCGTGATATCCGATCTGACCGGCGGCAGCTACACACCCTGGTACCAGTCCATCTATGAGCCGCCCAGTGGGGAGATCGAGAGCCTGCTCTTCGCCCTGCAAGCAGCAGTGGGCAGCCTGATCATAGGCTACTTCCTGGGCTATTACAGGGCTCTGGCCAAGGCCAAGGCCGTATCAGCAGCACCGGAGAAGGACGGAAAGCAGGATGCATAACCTTTTGGACGACTACGCCCACCACAATGCCCTCAGGGATGTCAGTCCCCGGCTCAAGCTGTTTATCGGCCTGGCATCCATGCTCATCTGCGTATCATCTCCATATCCGGCTGCACCCCTTTTCGTGGCTTTATTCCTGAGTTTGGCCGCGGTGCTCCTGGCCAGGATTCCCGTCCGCATTTACTCCCGTCTTCTGCTCCTGCCCCTCTCCTTTGCCCTTCTCAGCGCCGGGGTGGTGGCCTTGATGCAGGGAGAAGGAAGGGTTCTGCTACAGATGCAGCTCTTGGGCATCGACCTGGCGGTAAGGCAGGAGGGGGCAAGCCTGGCCCTCCTTCTCCTGGCAAGAACATTTGGCGGCATGTGCTCTCTATATTTCATTGCCTTGAGCACGCCCATGATTGAGATCTTCGCCACCCTCAAGTCCCTGCGAATACCCTATTCGGTCATTGAGCTTTCCATGATGATCTACCGCTACATCTTCGTCTTCCTGGATCAGGCCGCAAGGATACACAGTGCCCAGGTCATGCGCCTGGGCGATGCAGGAGCAAAAAGCTCCCTGCACTCCTTTGCCATGCTAGCCTCCGTTTTATTCCTTCGCTCCTGGGAGCAGGGAGAGCGGCTGGTCTTGGCTATGGACTCCCGCTGCTACGACGGCAAGCTGAACATCATGGAGCAGGCCGGCAAGGCTACCAGCCTTCAGATGCTGATTGTTGCGGTGTACCTGCTCCTGGCCTCAACCATCGCCGTTTTAGGCAGGGGGGCATTTCTGCTTTGAGTGCCATGACCGGCATCATCGAGACCCGGAACCTGAGCTATTCCTATGGAGACGGCACCCTGGCCCTCAGGGATGTGAGCATCTGCCTGGAGGCGGGACGAAAGGTGGCTTTGGTGGGGCCTAACGGAGCGGGCAAGTCCACACTCATGCTGATGATGAACGGCATCCTCCGGCCCAGCTCGGGAGAGGTTCTATTTGCCGGCCAGCCGTTGCAGTACGATGCCGCCAGCCTGAGGAAGGTGCGCCGGGCAGTGGGCATGGTCTTCCAGAACTCGGACGACCAGCTCTTTGCGCCTACGGTTTACCAGGACGTGGCCTTCGGGCCGACCAATCTGGGATATCCAGCCGAGAAGGTCAAAAAGTACGTGGGCTTTGCTCTGCAGTATGTGGGCCTCTCCGGATATGAGCGCCGTCCGCCCCATCACCTCAGCGGCGGGGAGAAGAAGAGGGTGGCCATTGCCGGCATCCTGGCCATGGAGCCCCAGGTGATGATCCTGGATGAGCCCACCTCCAATCTCGATCCGGCCAGCTCTGAGGAGATCATGGAGATGCTGGATGAGCTCAACCAGGGGGGAAAGACGCTCATCATCTCCACCCATGATGTGGACCTGGCCTACCGCTGGGCCGATGAGGTCATACTGATGAAGGACGGGGATGTGATCCGCCGGGGCAGCGGTCCAGAGGTATTCATGGACGGCAATCTGATCCGGGACGCCAGGCTCAAGCTGCCTATGGTGGTGGACATCTACCAGGAGCTGGCCAGCCGGGGAATCGCATCCGAGGGAAAGCCGCCCAGAAATATCCTGGAGCTATGCGATCTGTTGCAGCCGCGTGGCAGCGTCGGGGATGGGAGCGTGGGCAAGATCTACATCTGCGACGCGGACGGCTCTGATGAGAAGCAGATCCTGGCCATTATGGATAAGGTCGGGAAGGGCTGCTTTAAGGGGGCTATGGGCACCAGCGCCAAGCTCCTGGCCGAGCGATGCGGGATCCCGCTGGATTTCACCTATGGGGTGATAGACAAGTGCATCCTCAAGGCACTCATAGGAAAGGACGCCCTGATAATGACCTCGGGGGGAATGGTGGAGCACACCATGAAGAGGATCAGCGACTATGGGCGGGAGTCGGGAGCAGTGATCGATGCGGTCAGGCTTCAGCCGCTATGAGAATAGTGAGATATATGGCATGGAATCCATCAGTTCCATCACCCGAAACCCTTAAGTAAAACTAATTTGAATAAAGGAAAGTACACTGGAATGATATATTCCATGCGTCCATTTAGGCACCGGTGCGAGGGACCGGCTGGCGGCTGGCACCTCGCCTTGGATCTCCCACCTTCCATTCCGCGTTTGCAGATGTGCTTTCACAGATCTTGGTTTGCTGTCTGCATATGGCGATATACACTTCCAACATTTATTCCAGGCATGATCCACGATTTGATAAATTCGCATGAAGCATAATTTTCTATAATCCTACATAAAAATTATTGTAGAGCGGGTAGGGGAGTGGGGGTTAGCAAAAATGAGTGTACCCGCTCTGACCCTGAGAGTGAACGATAGTATAAATACTTTTCTTGAAACTTCCTAGGATGTCGGGTTTTGCATATCCTTTTGAGGGGTGTTTCGATGAACTGCGAGGTGGTAGCGGGGGTGAATGTCTATTGTCGGCTTGAAAAGGGCCCGCAATACTTTCTCCCTGCCTGGGCCAGGGATATAGCCTGGCATGCAGATACCTCCCTTGATATCATAATCAAGGCTAAAATATAATTTATTAAAATTTAGATGAAGTTCGGAGCGAAACTCCCATAAACCATGCCTTAAATAAAATGTCAGGTTTAGAATTGAGGGTATTAGTTATGCTTTGTAGTAGAGGGGATGGGCTTTGAGCAGCAGGATGGTGCAGCAGACGCTGGAGGGGCTGGCCGTATCGGCCATGCCCAGGGTCAGGACTACTGACGGCCATCTGCTGGACTGGGACAGAGAGGCCATAGCCAAGCAGCTATTGAAGGAGACAAAGCTGTCCGAGCAGTTTTACAAGGGTCCGGGCATAACCGCAGAAGAGGCGGAAGATATAGCCAAAGAGGTGGAGCGGCGGGTGCGCTGGATGAATGTCCAGTATCTGAGCGGCCCCCTGGTTCGGGAGATAATGAATGTCATTCTCCTGGAGCGGCATCATGCCGAGTGGCGCAACATCTGCACCCGGGTGGGCACGCCGGTCTACGACGCCCACCTCATTGATATCGGAACTGGCTTTGAGTCCAAGGAGAACGCCAACCTCCAGGAGAACGCTGAGACCAGCCATAAGAAGAAGGCGGACAAGATCAGCAAGGAGCAGTACCTATTGCTTCTGCCGCCCTACCTGGCCGACCGCCATCTGGCCGGGGACCTGCACATCCACGACCTGGAGTATTTCGGAACCAGGCCCTTCTGCCAGGACTGGGATCTGCGCTATTTCCTTTACTACGGGCTCATGCCCGATGGTCTGGGCACCAAGGCCAGCGTGGCCGGGCCGGCCAAGAAAGCTGAGGTGGCCATACTTCACGCTGTAAAGGCTCTGGGCAGCGCCCAGACCAACTTCGCGGGTGGCCAGGGCTTCTACAACTTCCTGACCTTCATCGCCCCCTACTTCGAGTCCAAGAGCTACCAGGAGATACTGCAGCTGATGCAGATGTTCGTCTATGAGATGACTCAGATGATGGTGGCCAGGGGCGGCCAGCTGGTCTTCTCCAGTGTGCAGCTCACCCCCGGTGTGCCCAGGCTCTGGCGGGACAAGCCTGCCGTATACGCCGGACGGGTCTGGAATGGCTCATCTCCCGATGCGCCTCTTAAAACCTACGGCAGCTTTGAGCGCGAGGTGCGCCTGTCCTTCAAGGCCCTGATGGAGGTCATGCTGGCCGGGGACTACTGGGGCAAGCCCTTCAACTTCCCCAAGCCGGAGATCAGCATCGAGCCTGACTTCATGAAGGAAGATGAGGCCTATAACGCGGCCCATCCTGATCTGCCCACCTACAAGGATCTCTATCTGCTGACATTCAAGCTGGCCGCAGAGTACGGCACGCCATACTTCGATAACCAGCTTCCCGCCTACCGGGGAGCAGGGGAGGGGATCTCCTGCTACCAGTGTTGCGCCTATCAGTTCGCAGCCACGGCTGATAGCGACAGCCAGTTCGAAGACAAGCTGCTCTTCAAGGACGGCAAGCACTTCTCCATGGGCTCATGGCAGGTGGTATCCCTTAACTGCCCGCGAGCGGCATATCTGGCCAGGGGCGACGACGAGCTGCTCTTCGAGTACCTGAGGGAGCTGATGGACATATCGGTGGAGATATTCAAGGTCAAGCGGGAGTGGATGAACCAGATCATCAAGAACCACCGCATGCCTTTTGCCACCCAGCAGCCGCGCGATCCCATCACCGGAGAGAAGGGGTCAGTGGCCGTGGGCCTGGAAGGCCTGGTCTACACCATAGGCGTGGTGGGCGTCAATGAGATGGTGCAGTTTCATACTGGAAAGCAGATGCATGAGTCGAGGGATGCCTGGAAGCTGGCGGTGCGGGCCATGACCGAGATGGAGATCTACTCCAAGAAGCTCTCCCAGATGCACGGCATGACCATCGCTTTGGCCCGCACTCCGGCCGAGACCACTGCTCAGCGCTTTGCCGTTTCCGACCTGATCCATGAGGAGTTCAGGGAGTATGCCGAGGGTGTGGTCAAGGGAGACCTTGATGCCGTCAAGAAGAACCTGCATAAGACCCGTGACCTGCC
>NOLC01000241.1 GCA_002256595.1 Methanosaeta sp. NSP1
ACGCCCTCATTCAGCCCCGCCAGATAGCTCTGGCCTGAATTTTGGGCCGAGGTGGAATCCCTTTTGTCGTGCCCGGATATGACCTCCAAAAGCAGAGCCGTGTCCTCCACAGTATGCGTCAGGGGCCCTATCTGCTCTAATGAGTTAGCATAGGCCACCAGGCCGTAGCGCGATACCAGTCCATATGTGGGCTTGAGCCCCACAATGCCGCAAAAGGAGGCAGGACAGCGCACCGATCCGCCGGTATCGGAACCAAGCGAGCAGGGGGCTTCGCCGCCGGCCACCACGGCAGCGCTTCCCCCGCTGGAGCCGCCGGGAACGCAATCTGGGTCCCAGGGATTCCTGGTCGGCCCGAAGCAACTGGTCTCGGTGGATGTGCCCATGGCAAACTCGTCCATATTGGTCTTGCCCATGATGATGGCCCCTTCCGCCTTGAGGCGTTCGATGACATGGGCATCGTAGGGCGGAATATAGCCGCGCAGTATCCTTGAGCTGCAGTTGGTCTCAATTCCCTTGGTGGATATGCATTCCTTGATGGCGATGGGCAGGCCGGCCAAAAGACCGCGGCCGGGATTCTTGTCGAACTGCTTGGCCTGTTCCAATGCGCTCTCCCTGGCCAGGGTGGTGAAGCCGTTGAGCCGGCTCTTCTCGATCCTTTCATACAACCGGCTCAGGTATTCCTCCGCCGAGCCAGACGCCAGCCGCTCCCTTAAGTCTCTGAGCATGGTCACACGATCCTCGGGCTCTTGAAGTAGCCGTTTTCCCTGCGAGGTGCGTTCTCGATAGCCTGCTCGATGGAAAGAGACGCGCCTGCTGCGTCATCTCTAAAGATATTAGCCAGATCCACCACCCGGTAAGTGGGCTCCACGCCTTCCGTATCCACCTCATCCAACTGGTGGAAGTATTCCAGAATGGAGTTAAAATGCTCCACCAGCTCATCCTTTTCCTCGTCATCGATCTTAATGCTGGCAAGCCAGCCGATGTGCTCAACATCTTCCCTGGTGATCATGTCATCCCACTCATTCATTCATCGGCATCAACGCTTTCGGGATTATCTTCCTCGATGGGCCGAGCCTTCCAAGCCATTTCTATTCGCAGCCTGCAATGCGGGAAGATCAACTTATCTGATATAAAGGCTCTTTTATGGCTTTTTCATAAGCAGATCATCTCCAGCGCAGGCTTTTTAGCTGCAGGGCGTTTTCTATGGCCCTCATCCCTGCGGCTCCTGCCCGCCTCCCTCCCGGTGCCAGGCATGAGCAATGCCAGCCGGATGCCAAAAGACTTAAGAATTCTCATGGGAGAATACGCGGGGCATTCGGTAGAGCAAGGGATCATTGCTGTTTCCGAATGAATTTGATCATATCAAGGTGTGTCATGAAAGAGATCGATGCCATAGTGATTGGCTCAGGAATCAGTGGCCTGCTGACCGCCCTAGCCCTCTCCAGAGAGGGCAAAAGGGTAGTCATCCTGGAAAAGGAGAGCTACATAGGCGGAGTCTGCCGATCCTATGACGTAAACGGCTACAGGGTAGACACCGGCCCTCATGCCATCACCAGGCTGGAGAACGGACCGCTCAGGCAATTGATGGATAAATATTTTACCATAGCTCCTCAATTTATACCATTTGGAAAATATTATGTCCGCATAGGAGAAGAGGTCAAGCCATTCCCCTGGAGCATCAACGCCTGGCTGACCTTCGGACTGATCCCCAAGAAAGATCGGCTTCTCTTGATCAAAGCCCTCTTCAATACCCTTTATCTGGCCAAATCGGGCAAGGACTTCTCCAATATCACCCTCTCCGAAGTCCTCCCGGATAGAATCTCGCTGACAACAAGGAGGTTCCTGGATTGGCTGTGCTACTTCCTGGTGGGCGCATCTATTGAGAACGCTCCCATCTCCCGGTTTGTTGACAATAAGACCCATAATCCCCGCTCCATTCCATCCGTGGGGAAGATCTATGACCTGTTTATAACTGAGGGTGCCACAGACCAGGGCTATCCCAAGGGAGGCCTTCAGGCCATAGTTGACGCCATCCTGGCCTCTTTTCCCAAAGGGTCGGTTGAGATCAAGACCGATGAACAAGTGCAGAAGATAGAATGCGGTGAAGGCGCACAAGGAGTGATAACCTCGCAGGATAGCTATGAATGCAAGGCTGTAGTCTACTCGGGATTTTCTTCCAACCTGCCACGTCTCATTCCGGATCTGCCTGCCTCCTATACCAGAAACCTGGCCACCATAAAGAGGGTCAACTCCATGACCATCTGGCTCGGCCTGACTAAAAAAATCTTTACCAATCAGGGAGCTGAGATGTGGGTTGATGCCGATCCTTATGCCTGGATGGTGCCTACCTCCAATTATGATCCTGCTCTGGCACCGAAAGGAAACCAACTGGTTGGCTTTGCCTTCACTCCGCTTCCTGAAAACTACAGCTCCTCAGCCATAAAGAAGAAGGCCTTGGGGACGATAGTGGATAGTATTCCTGATATCGAAAAGCATATCGATATGATTCATTACCAGGAGCTGATCCCGGAGAAGGCCTCCTGGGGCATAAATTACGGCTTTGGCGATGTGAGGACGCCCATCAAAAACCTGTATTGCGTGGGCACGGATACGACCAAGAGGAGTGCCGGGGTCAACCGGGCGGCATATTCTGTACTGAACCTTCTGGATGTAATGAAGTCGGATGGATTTTTTTAGCTTTTTTTAATCCTGGCTCTACACAATTTGAGACCAAGACATAGATCTTGCTCTGAGATGCAAAAAGAGAAACTGATGGAAAAAAAGAAAAAGGACCTATTCAAGAATTACTGCTTTGAAACCTTGTCAGCCTTAGGGCCTTTCTCGCCCTCAGCTACCTCAAAGCTGACCTTGTCGCCCTCAGTGATTGTAACATCCGGCATGAGGCCAGTTGCATGAACAAAATAATCCTTTCCGTCGTCGCCTGCAATGAATCCAAATCTCTTGGTTCTGTTAAAGAATTTTACTGTTCCAGTTACCATTCTGATTCCTCAGTGCAATATCCTGATTGTAGCCGTCTATTTAAATGTAATGCCTGCTCGCGCCCTTCTAGAGGTCCGTCTACATATTCTGCGGCGATTGCTCTCCTTTTATTCGCGAATTAACCGGTCCCGATTCCAATCACCGGGCGAGCTTTTTGGCTTCTGCGCAATTCCGGCCATAATCCTTCTCGCTCTCTCGTCTGCTATACATCCTTTGGCACATTTTTGGCAGCGGTCGCACTTATTGCCATCGATGGATATTGCATCAGATACGGAAATGGCCCCTCGCGGGCAGTTCTTCTCACAGATCTTGCATCTGGTGCAAAACTGCGACCGCAGTATGGTTCTGCAGACGGATTGGAGCAGCTCCTCTGCCTCGTCTTTGCCGGCTATGATCATGATCTGACCATTGGCAAAGACGGAAATCCTTCCCTTATCCGTCTCCACCACCGCGGCGCCAAGCTCTTCAGCGTACTTTACCTCTCCCAGAATGGGCAGAGCCCCGGCCACTGAGGCAAATGGATGATTCTGCGGTGAGGACAGCGTAGCTTCTATAGAATACTCCAGGCCGCAGGGCGATCTGCCCCTGACTGCCCTCAATTGCACATCATCTTTTCCGGATGTGCCGAGAACCAGGTCTATGTTATGCTCTGTCGCCAGCTCCCGGATCTTGGGCGGATGCCTCTTCCAGCGCCAGAAGCCCCAATCGATGTATCTATGGTCCAGATTGTTCTCCCCGGCCCAATCATAGAGCCAGGCCTTCCACCTCTGGTAGAGCATGGGATGGGTGGCCTTGAGAGCGGCAAACTCGGATTGCAGTGCTGCAGGGCATAGCCAGCAGCCTATGCGCTCGAAATCCTCCTGATAGAGAGGATTTGGTTCTATGTCCTTCCAGTAGATATAGAACATGACTTCCAGGGCTCGCCAGCTTCTGATGGGGGCGAGAGTGGTCTGGCCAGGGACATAGGGATTTCTCTCCACGGATCCGATGGTGGAGCGGTTGAACGATTCATAGATGCGCCGGCCTTCTATGGTAACGCAGCCTTTGGGATAGTTTCTTTTTAAAAAATCGGTCATTGGTCCCAGCTTATTGGTCTTGCAGCACCACCGGTAATCCTTGGCCGGTGGACCGAATATCTCGACCTGCTCAAAGAAGCTGCTTTCTGCCTTGATCTCCTTTAGCCGTAGCTTGCGGGATTCAGCTATCTCTCGCACATAGTTCACGGTCTCTGGAAACTCCAGGCCAGTGTTGATAAAGAGGATCTCAGGCCGGCTGATGACCTTTTCTGCCAGGCAGAGGCAGGCCAGGCTGTCCTTGCCCCCACTGAAGGAGACATTGACCGGAAGCCGATTTCTGGAGAGGTAGCTCTTGATCTCGCTCAAAGCTGCCTTCTCCAAAGCTTTGAGTTGATTGACGTTGGCAGCAACTGCATCTTGGATTGCTGGCCGCTTCTCGCTATGGATAAAGGAGCTCTTGGTCACATCCTTGATCCGAATTGAAATTCTGCCGTCAGCTCTCTGCCGGGCCACTCCCACTGCGGAGAATTTCCCAATTCTCAATACAAGGTTGTCTCCCTCTTGGAGCCGGGCAGGGCCTCTGATTATAGCTTCCTCAGCCAGCCACTTGCCCTTGATGTGGCCTTTAAGAGCCCTTTCATCGCAGGTGACCAGGCCCTTATTGGCCCGGTTGGCCAGAAGAGCGGCTCCCCAGGGCTCCAGATCCAGACGAAAAGACTCCGACGGCACATCAAACCACAGTGTAGCTATGTGTCTTCCATCCAGGATCACCTGGTCGCGACGGTCCAGGCCTGCGATCTTATTGAGCAGGATTATTCTGCCCTCCAGAAAATCCGAACAGCCGTAGACCTCATCGAATAGCTTTAAGAGGATATCTCTTCCTCTTTCCGAGCAGAGCCGGATATCTCCTGGCGGGGATATCTCAATCTTGCGGCCGGGACTCTTGCAGGCAGAGCATTCATCGGACAGCAGCGGCAGATTGCATTGATCGCACCAAAACAGCTCGCTCTTGCCGGGTGTGAATGTTTTGGGCATGGGTCTTTTTTAGGTCCATCTGGCTGTATTTAATTGCTTTGATCTCAGAATGGAGTAGGCTGAGTCCGCAGAATTAATGCATTACTAATTTTGAATATAGATATAGTTAAATAGTATGGTGATACGATTACTAGTATTAATATTATTCAAGAACAAAAAAAACAAAAGGAACGGCTCAGAGGTTTTTAGCTAACCTAAGCTATCCCTCCCCCTGGGCCGCTTTATTACCTTTGATCCCCATACGGTATTTCAAAAAATTAACTTAGACTTGAGGCCATTTGGGCATATTTGGATTGTCCATATACCAGAAGGTGTTGTACCAGGCATCCACACCCAGGTGCATATTCTCCCAGGGATAGGGTTTGCTCTTGCATTGGCTCCCAGTGCCGTCCTCTTTTGGAGGGCACCTTGGCGGAGGGCAGATCAAAGGAGGGCATTTAATATCCTTCTTTGCCGGTGGAGCGATATGCGTATTGCTGGCCTCACTTCCCACGATCTCCAGCACCACACTATTTGCAGCAGAGCTCTCAATGCTGGTATTGTACGCTTTGCTTCCCACAATATCCACAACTACAGATCCAGGTCCGCCGAATAACTGGGCATTGCTTCCCAGGATCATCAGCGCCAAAGTCATTATGATTAATAGCTTCAACTTCCTTCCCCTCCATTGAACTTCATGCTCGAATGGAACTGATTATAACTCATCTTTAACCTAAGTTTTTATATAAACTAAAAGTAGAAAAATCTTTCGGCTAGCTGCAATCTTTTTACATAGCATATTAAAGAAAAATTAATTAAAAAGATATGTCTTGCTAAGAATATTACCTCCCTCTTCCCAGAACGAGAGGTTCGAGCGAACCGCTCTTGCAGTCAGTATCTCCTCGTATGAACTGCCGGTTGTATCGGGTGGGGATATAAGAACTCCAGGGATAGCATAGCGGCCTGGTGAAATCGTCCCATGGCGTTGTATAGCGCTTCTCCTCCCCGCAGGGACCGCAATCTTTCCGCTCAACTCTGCAACTTGGCTTGGCCCTTTGATCTGGATAGGCGATCTTGATATTGCTTACTGTGCTGCCCACAATGTCTACCCCTATCGCCGTCCCTTCAGGAACTATGATGCTGGTGTTATTGGCTCTGCTTCCTATGATATCCAGGCTGGCCTCCTGCCCGTCGACGGCTGCATGCGCGGCAGATGCCCATAAAAGAAGCAAGCTTATCAGAACTATTTGCTCTCTCAAACCTTTCGCCCCCTTTTATAATTAAGTCTAATAAAATGATCTGTAAGTAGAAAAACCTTTTGTTTGGGATGGCGAAAACCATTAAATCCCCGTCAATCGGATTCTGAGATCATGAAATTAATTTATGTGGCAGGCAAAGGTGGCGTGGGAAAGAGCGTATGCTCTGCTGCATCCGGCATCTGGATGGCGGATCAGGGGAAGGATACTCTGGTCTTCTCTATGGACCCGGCGCATTCGCTATCAGACATATTCGATATTGATCTGGGAAGCCATCCCCGGAAGGTCAAGGAGCATCTCTATGCCTACGAGCCGGATCTGGGCCAGGAGGCAGTGGGCTTTTATCGCCGGTATAAGAGCATCCTCTCCGCCCTATTCGGTTTGTTTGAGGTGGAGGTGAGGCCGGAGGATTTCGGCAGCATGCCGGGAGTCTCAGAGCTGATCTTCATGGACAAACTAAACGACATCTATGTGGAAAAGAAATATGACTATGTGGTCATAGACTCAGCTCCAACCGCCATGGTCCTGCCGCTGTTGCAGCTTCCCTCCATCACCACCGGATTCATCACCAGGGTTTTAGGCATGAGGAACCGCTGGATGGGCGTGCTCGACCTTCTTGAGCCCGGCTTTGGCAAGCGCATACTCCAGGAGGTCAGGACCATGCGCCAGAAAGCGGAGACCATGAGAGGGGCGCTGCTTGATCCCGATACCGCCACCATCACCGTGGTGACCATACCGGAGAAGGCTGCGGTGGAGGAGAGCCGGCGGCTGATAGAGACGGTGGAGTCTCATGGCGTCGCTGTATCATCTATTATCATCAACCATGTCATGCCCGACTGCGACTGCCGTTTCTGTCGGGAGAAGAAAGCCTCGCAGATCTCATACATAGAAAGTCTGCGCCAGAGGTATAAGAACAAGGATCTGGTCATACTGCCGGACTACGGAGGAGAGATCAAGGGCGAAGGCCTGGTACAGGTGGCCATGGATCTCTACGTCCGGGAGAAGATCCGGA
>NOLC01000004.1 GCA_002256595.1 Methanosaeta sp. NSP1
AGCTAAAAATTGAATCAAAAATAAAGATAATTTCTGGAATATTCTATTGGTTTAGGGGAAGAAATACCCCCTAAATCCCCACGCTGGAATTTGCCAATGACATGTCCTCCAATGCTCTCTCCAATCCCTCAATCTCTCCGGCGCCAGAAGGCACAGTGAAGTTTGCACCCTTAAAATCACTGCCGATGGGCTCATACCTGCCACCCAGGTATTCTGCCAGGAAAGCCTCCACAATGGCATAGAAGGAGAGCCTGTTCTCCGGTCTGGCAAATCCATGCCCCTCGTCGGCATAAAGCACATAGGTTACCGGCAGACCCTTTTCCTGCATGGCCTTGACGATCTGGTCCGATTCGTTCTGTTTGACCCGGGGATCATTGGCTCCCTGGCCGATGAGCAGAGGACGCTCGATCTGATGGACATAGGTCAGAGGCGAGCGCTCCCGGAGCAGTTTTCTTCCCTCCTCCGTCCTGAAGTCGCCTACTCTCTTGGTCCACTGCTCTATATCCGGTTTCCAGTAGGGCGGGACGGACTCCAGGAGCGTAATCAGGTTGGATGGGCCCACGATGTCCACTCCGCAGGCAAAGACCTCAGGAGACAGAGTGAGGCCTGCCAGGACGGCGTAGCCTCCATAGCTTCCTCCCATTATGGCGATCTTTTTCGGATCGGCGATTCCCTTTTCAATAGACCAGTTAACGGCATCGGTAAGGTCGTCCTGCATCTTTCTGCCCCACTCCAGATTTCCGGCGTTGCCGAAGCTCTTGCCGAGGCCGGTTGAGCCGCGGAAGTTGATGCCGAGAACCGCATAGCCCCGGTTGGCCAGCCATTGATGAGTGGCATCCAGGCCCCAGTAGTCGCGGCTCCAGGGGCCGCCATGCACATTGAGGACCATGGGAAGGGGTTTATCAGGCAGTCCGTCATCATCGGCATCGCTGCCTAAAGGCAGTGTGTAATAGCCGAGCAGATCCAGGCCGTCGCGCGATGTGATGACCACCGGAATCATCCTGGACAGGGGCTTATCATCCAGCTTCTCCCGATCGGTGAACAGGAACTTCGCCTGCTTTTTGCTGCGATCATAGTAATAGTAGCGCGTGGGACGGTCATCAACAGTGTAAGCCACAATCCAGGACCTATCATCGAGGGTTCTGCTTACCACTCTCATCTCTCCCTCCTCTAAATCGGCGAGATACTCCATATCTTCTGCGACAGAGGGATCTATGATCTTCCATTGAAGCTTATCGTAGTAAAAGGCTGCAGCCTGCGGATTCTTCTCTGTGGGGTGGATCATGGCCCCAGCGGAATCGGATTTATCGTCTTCAGCCACAAGAGACTTCTGGCCTGAATCCAGATCAAGGGTGTAAAAAGCTGCCGTATTTCTGTCACTGCTATCGATAAGATATATTTTCTCATTGGTCTTGTTGAAGCCCGCAAAGCGTGAGCTTATTGTGTCCTCCATCTTGATCTTCATGAATCGGTGCCAGATCCCATCCTCGCCAGGCTTGAATATTTCAATATCGCCATCTTGGGTCATATTGCTTGCCAGCCGAACTTTGAAGTCATCATCGACTTCAAATCCTGAAAATCCGGTGTTCTCCTGGAGCAGAGTCAGGTTGCCGGTTTCGATGTTAAGCCTGAAGAGGTCGTGGTATTCGGGATCGCGCTTGTTCAAGCCGATTATGCATTCCAAAGGATGTTTTGGGCTGACTGCCTGAATCTGAGATTGAACTCCCTCAAAAGGCGTGAGATCTTTGGTCTTGCCGCTGCTGAGGTTGACACTATAAACTCTCCAGTTCTCGTCTCCATTTCGATCCTGCAAGAAGAGTATGTGCTCATTGCTATATCCCCAGAAATAGCTGCGTATGCCGCGGTAGGTATCATTGGTCAGAGGCTTTGCCCTTTCCGGTTGGTCGGCGGGGCCAACCCAGACATTGAGCACACCATTGACCGGGGCCAGGAAGCTCATCATTGAGCCATCCGGACTGAGGCGCGTGGTGATTCGATCTGGATTGCCAAATAGCGCCGACCTGGATATCAAAGGTGTACTCTTTTCTGAAATGCCAACTGTCGTCAACATAATTATAAGAATGATAAGAATGAAAATTCTTCTCATGCATTTACCTCTCCATTTATTTTTCTGAATTCTTTCCCAATTAAATTCAATCACCCACAGCTCATAAGATGGCTGAAGATCCTTTTCCACCAGTGATCTGCAAAGTCCGTGCCGATCTATCCTCTGCTTGATCAGAGCCTGGGAGCATTGAGCTAATCATGCCATATGCTATATCAAAATATTGGCATGTTTGGGCCAGCCAGACCTCAATTATGATTTAAAGCGGCTAATTATAAAATCCATCTAAAAAAGGAGGTTGAAGAGGCACTGCATATTGTTCAGCCCGCGGCTGAGAGGGCGAGCATGACCAGGAATGCCAGCATTACGCTGCATAAAAGAATGAGGTCCCCGTATTTGCTGTGCATCAAAGCCTTCAGGCCGGCCAGCACGCAATCGGTCTCACCGCATCCATCCGCCATTCCTTTCCCTGAAACACCTCTCACCCCTGGCATGAATTATGATTAGTCCGGATGCATTTAAGTAGCTATTTTTCACATTGGCGTTTTATAGGAGGCTGCTCTTCCAATTTAGATCATATGAATGATATATAGGTCTTTTGTAGGTAATAAATGGAAAGTTCATCATGGAAGAATATAACTTTACGGCAA
>NOLC01000134.1 GCA_002256595.1 Methanosaeta sp. NSP1
CGGCTTCCCCACCCATGAATGGGTGGGCTATTTTCGGTTGTCCCTGGCGGGACTGCGATGGCGGCAGATTGGTGATCATGGGGTCCGGACTGGAGGACATTGAGACAGAATGCAGTAGCTGCAGCCAGGTCGAAGAATAAGGAATAAGGAATGCCCCTGACGGCGGCCAGCAGCTCCGCTTTCCAAAACAATTATATTTTGCTCCGGCAACTGGCAGGTAGGGTGAAAGAGAATATGATGGTGGTCGGGATCTGCGGCAGCCCCCGCAAGGGCGGAAACTCCGAGTTTCTCTTGAATGAGGCTCTCGCCGTGGCCGGAGAGAGGGGTTTTGAGACCGAGAAACTGCTTTTATCCGAGCTGAAGGCGGACTATTGCAGCGACTGCGGCGACTGCAGCAAAGGAAGGCCCTGTCCCAAGGAGGATGATATGAAAGCCATTCTCTCCGCTCTGGAAAGGGCAGACGGCATCATTGTCGCCTCTCCGGTCTACTTCGGAGGCATGACCGCCCAGCTCAAAGCCGTCCTGGACCGGACCATTCCTTTGCGCCGGCAGAACTTCCGCCTCAAAGGCAAGGTGGGCTGCGCCATAAGCGTCGGCGGATCCCGCAACGGCGGCCAGGAGAAGACCCTGGAGGCCATCCAGGCCTGGATGCATATCCAGGGCATGATCGTGGTCGGGGATGATGCCCATTTCGGGGGCATAGCTGTGCGCCCTGCGGCGGAGGACCGCATCGGCAGGAAGACGGTGGTGGCCAGCGCCAACAAGCTATGCGACCTGATCGAGAGGCTGGAGAAGAAAAATAGCTGCTGGGGCGGAGATTGAGATCACATAGCGATAAAATCTCAGCCCTATCAGGAAAAGGCCGCAAGCAGAAATATCTGGGTGACAGGGGCACCATCGGCCTGATCGCCTTTCTCAGCGCCTTCATTCCTCTATCAACCGACCTCTATCTTCCTGCCCTGCCCGGCATGGCCCAGTACTTTCAGGCTTCCGCAGAAGAGGTCAACCTCACTCTGATACTCTTTTTCGTATTCTTCGCGGCAGGAATGCTCTTCTGGGGACCCTGGAGCGACAAATACGGTCGGCGGCCCATCTTGTTGGTGGGCCTATGCATCTATACCCTGGCGGGATTCCTCTGCGCTGCCTCCCAGGATATCAATCAGCTCATCTTCTTCCGGATATGGCAGGCAGTGGGCGCCAGCGCTGCCTCTGCCGTGGCCACAGCCATGATCAAGGATGTTTACGAGAGCCGCAATAGAGAGGTGATCCTGGCCTGGGTCACCTCCATGGTGCTCATATCGCCCATGACCGCTCCTGCCTTTGGGGCAGTCCTGCTCGGCTTCACCTCCTGGCGGGGAGTATTCCTGGTCCTGGGGCTCATTGGCCTGCTGGCTCTGGCCGGCTGCCTGGCTCTCCAGGAGACGCTGGAGAGGCGCTACACCGGGACCTTCTGCCAGTCCATGGGACGCCTCGCGGTGGTGGCAAGAAATCCAGGCTTCATATCGCTCTTGCTGATCTTCTCCCTCCTGAGCTTCTCCGGCATGGCCTATATCGCCTCATCCTCATATATTTACATAGACGGCTTTTCCCTGAGCGAGAAGCTCTACAGCCTCTATTTTGCTTTCAATGCCCTGGGGATGATAGGCGGTCCGGCTCTGTACCTGCGCCTCTCCCGCCGACTGCCCCGCCGCGCCATCATCATGGCCGGATTTGCCTTTATATCGGCTGGAGGGCTGCTTGTCTACCTTTTCGGCAGCCGGGAGCCCTGGGTGTTTGCCCTCTGCCTCTTTCCGGCCACAATCATGGGAAGCTGCATCAGAACCCCGGGCGCAAATCTGATGCTGGAGCAGCAAGAGGAGTCTCGAACGTCTGGGGAAGAATTTCAAGTCCACCGTGGGGAGGAGGCTTGAAGAATCTCCTTCGTCTGCCAGGTTTCCTGCGCCTGAAGATAAATCTCCAAGTTAATTTGCCAAAGGCTCTGAAGCTGCGGCGGATGGGATTTTGAAGCGCACGATATAGGTTCCGGTATCGTTAACCGCCAGATAGTGGAACTGGTTATCGGAATCGAAGACTATGGGGGATCCCTCACCCCAGTTCAGTCCACCCATATGTGCCCAGGGCATGAGATGCTGGAGGCCGTCGACAACCGTATACTCCGCTGACCCTCCGTCATTGGCGGTATATACGGTATGCTTTCCATCCGGGCTGAACAATGGGCCTGATTTTATCCCCTGACCGTACCAGTCATATCTGTATGCATTCTCCTCTTGGCCATCGACTACGACCAGCCGGACATCCTTTCCCTCTCGGCTGTCCCTGGCTACATAGGCCAGTCGGCCATCGTTGCTCAATGCCAGTCCCCAGATGTCGAGATACCTCCTGCCCTCATCTCCGTTCAGCACCGCAAACCAGCCGTCCTTGTCCCTGGCCGCATAGGCCAGATGGTCTCCCTCGGGGCTGAAGAGAGGATCTCGCACCTCATCGTATGTTCTGCCTTCAATCCCATCCAGCACCATCATAAATCCGGCATCTTTGGCCTTGGCTGAGTAGGCCGCTCTTTCTCCATCATGGCTGTATGTGATTTTGCCAATCCCAGGGAAGGGATAGGCCTTGCCTTGGACCCCGTCCACCACAGCGACCTGGTCGGAATAGGCTCCGGCGCCAGGGGCCAAGACAT
>NOLC01000021.1 GCA_002256595.1 Methanosaeta sp. NSP1
TCTCCTGAACATTGGTTTTGCAGATGGATTGTTAATGTACGAAAGGATGAATTGGCTGGGTGCTGTCCGAACCAGCTTCCGACAGAGTTAATTCTTTGGCAGTCCCATTTATTATCATGGATCCTCGTTCATTCCCCTGTCAGCTCATAAGCTGGGATGAGGCCTACCGGCTCTCCAGAAAACTGGCCAGAGCAGTCAAATCCTCCTGTTATAATCCCGACCTGGTAGTGGCCGTCGGCAGAGGAGGATATGTGCCGGCCAGAATAGTCTGCGATTTTCTCCTGCATAGCCTTCTCACCAGCATAAAGATAGAGCATTGGGATATTGCCGCCTGCAAGAGGCCACAGGCTGTAGTGCGCTTTCCACTGTCCGTAGACGTCAGAGACCATAAAATCCTGATTGTGGACGACGTTACGGATACGGGAGACACCCTCAGAGCAGCAATCGATTATGTAAAATCCCAGGGCGCAGGCCAGATCAAAACCGCGGTCATGCAGCATAAAACAACCTCCACTCTGGTGCCGCATTTTTATGCTGATCTGATATCGTCTGTGGAAGGCGAGATCCTCCGGGAGATCCTTGATGATCTGGTGGATCTGAAAAAGGCGATCAGATACCAGGAGATGTATAATAAAAGGATGCGACCCAAAGGGATTTGATCCGGTAGGAGAGATTATTTAGCTCCTTGTGCCTGATGCATCTGATCTCTCTATTGCTCTTCTGCTTTGGGGGCCGAATCATTGAAGCCGATCTTTGAATGAGTTCCATCGCAAAAGGGCTTATTTTCCGAGCCGCCACACCGGCACAGGGCCAGGGGACCCTTAACCGATTCTTCCTTTCCCGCACTATTCATAAGGATAGAGTCTCCATCCACCAGAAGAGGGCCGTTTTTCATGACTTTGATCTTGACCGAGCATGCTTCGCACTGGCCGGCCTTTCGGTATGATAATGCCCCGGAGGGACAGCGATCTATGACCCGCATTATATCCTCGGAGGAGGCGCCCTTCATATCTATCCACGGCTTCTGAGAATGGTTGAACACCTGGGGCAGGCCTTTTACGCATTCTCTGGCATGTATGCATTTCTCCGGCTGCCAGCATACCACCATCTCCTGGTTTGAGTACTCCTTCATAATAGAGAGAAAGGTTTGCTTGCTAGAAAGAGCTTGCCCTTTTGGGCTCAATTTTCTCATTGCAGCCCTGGAAAAGCATTGTAAGGAGTGCGGGGAAAGGGATTCGAACCCTTGAACTCCTGCGAGAATAGATCTTGAGTCTATCACCGTTGGCCTGGCTTGGTTATCCCCGCGATGGCTGCTGATTTTTAGATTTTTATGTCGTGCAAGGGCTATATGCCTTGTTTTGCACGCGCCTGAAAATGGGGGATTTCAATGGCTAAAAAGCTTTCTATCGACCGGTCAAGAGCCGAAAGCCCGGCTTGAGCACCGCAGGGCAACTTCAATCCGGGAAACTCTTCTGGAACGCTTCTTCCTCCAGCGCCACAGCAGCGAAGATACCGGGCCCGGAAGCGCTGCACCGCCGTGTCATCATCCAGCCAGGCGCCCGTGTGCAGCCCTGGCCTCGAAGCAGGTCTGGGAGAGAGACACCAGGGATCAAAGTCCCACTCCGGGGCCGCAGGGTGGAGGAGCAGCCCGGAGTACAGCCCGGCATATCCAGGCAGCCCCTGCCGGACAGGGAGGGGGTGTTCATCACCGCCTGCATGGCGGGAAAGGAGTTTGACATGCCCGATGTCATAAAGATGGAGAAGGCGGGAATGCCTGTCCTCTCCACACCGGAGCCAGGTGGCCGATGCCCTGGCCATCATGTACCGGCATCAAAAGAGGGTGAAGGAACTTGAAGAAAAGGATTGAATGCCATAAAATCACCGCCGGGCTTCAATCCTTTCACCCAAAAACTATAAGTATTATTCGTGCCTATAGGAATAGGCCGCGTTTTGCGCTGGCAAGAACGAGGATCGAGCAATCCGGCTGAGTTCTTTGGCCCAGGGAGGTCGATAGACGCACCCTACCGTGGATGCGCCACGAGATTCTCTGGATCTGAGAAGTGCTGCCTAAAAACAGCATTCAGGAAGGCCGGATGGATTTGAGAGGCCAATAGATATGCACGCCGTAATTGGCGTAGTAATATGCCTTGAGCGAGATCCGGATTCATCAAACCGGCCCAAGACGCGACACCAAGCTGATGTAGAGGCAGATCACAGACCCGGCATCTGGCGATGCTACGGGTTCCCGTGAGACGGACGCTGTGCAATAGTCCAGTGCTGTTACCGCCTCACACGCAGCAGAAAGTCGAGATCTTGGGCGGGGTCAGGCCAGTCACCAAGGTGATTTTGGCTCCTCTGAGGAGGACGTTGTGGATCGGCGTTGACCCGCCCGAGACTTGATTGTTTTCTTCTCAGGTTTTTCCTTGATACAACTGCGGGCTGAATTGCGAAGTGTCAAAAAACAGTTCAATGGCATTTTTTAGAGAATTACCTGAAATGACCTAGAACTAAAGCCAGGGGCTTGGCCAGCCATCAAGCCCTGTAGCTCTGATAAGTTGCCTCTCCTCCTTTATGACTGGCATTCAAGACAGATGCTCAAGGACAGGTCAGGCTATAAGCCTTTCTTAAGACCAGGGTCTCAGGGAGGCATTTGGTAGATAAGAAGGAGGGAGGCAAAAGCCTGTATGTAGGAGGGAAAACAATGGACTTCGACTTTTGCCAAGTACTATATACGGCAATTGACGAGATATATAACTTTCGGTTACGGCTGAGAAACATCCTCTCCTCTACCCAAGAAATAATCAGAAAACAGCACAATCGAAGTTCCAGGCAGGCCAGCGCCGAAATCCACAGCGCCCTTTTAGGAGGAGCCAATCACCGAAGTGATGGCCAGACCCGCCCGAAGCTCGACTATTATTAAGCCGGGCTTTGAGGCAGCAGTAGCGCTGGAATCTTACGCAGCGTCCTTTTTACGGAAACCCGCTCTTTCGGGGGCCTCTTGCTCGCCTCTCGGCTTCGGCTTGTGCCGCATCATGCCCCGACCGTGTATTGACGTGAGATCTCCGGGCATATTACTGCGCTTGTTACAGCGCGCAACTCTCTATGCATCTCCTGTACCAAGGGATCAAGACCTTCCAGCCTTGGGAGCTGGTAGCATGTCGCCCCACGGAGGAGCGGACATATTTCCCTTGTCATCAGAGCATAATCGGATAGGTTAAGCCCACGGCACGCCCGCCACCCTTTATGGCATGAAGCGGCAAACTACCTATATTATCGTTATAAATACTTGTAGTTGTTGGTCGAAAGCTATTATTCACATGGCGATCTCCTGGAAAAGGCCTGGCCGGGAGGGTCCGGGCCGAAATTTTGGGGATGGGGAAGAGTGCGCAAGAGAGCGAAGCATAGCGATGCAGTAATGACCGGTATTCTCGTGACCAAGTTCAAGATGGGCCAGATTGACGTGGAGGACCTGGAGCAGATGGCCGCAGACGGGGCCAA
>NOLC01000020.1 GCA_002256595.1 Methanosaeta sp. NSP1
ATACGATGAACGCCAAAAAGATGCCCACGAAGATATTGAGCAGCGTCAGCCATAACAATCCCATGCCGAAGAGGGCGGCCGAGCCACCGAAGCCGACGATGGCCGATGTGCTGATGAAGGTGGCACCGTAGCTCATGGCCATGATGTAGGGATGTGTCTTTCTGCCAGCTACCATATAGCCTTCTGAGTCTTTGGTTGATTTCCAGCCTCTGTAACCCAGATAGAGGGTGACAAGAAGGTAGATTATAATAATGATATTGAGGAGAAGAAGATTCATTTAGATCACAATCCCATCTCTTCTTTCTGCATTTCTTCTTCCTTCTCTTCCCAGGCAGCTTCTTCTTTTATCTCTAGAGCCTCAAGCTCTCCTTCCCGGTTCCAGTTTATAATGCCATAAACCAGGCAGAGTAGTGCGCTTAATATGCAGAGAAGGTAGACGCCCCAAATCCAAGGATCATCAATGCCCAGCACAATTTACCACCAGTTGCCATCATTTGCCTTGCATTATATTTGCCGCAAAGCTGCGGCAATAACATGATGCGTGGTAGCATATAGCACAAAAGCGAGTTATAAGGATGTCGGTCAGCAATATGTATTATAATTAATCCATACTTCATCTCTGACTATTACAAATTTTTATAATGATCAGAATTTGCTTATTACTCACTGAAGAATGCAAAATATGAGACCTGGACTGCGGAAGAGTAGCATCGACAATACCATAAGACGAAAACTATATAACCAGGCTCAGAAATTACCCACAGCTTCGCAGACGGCCTCCAATAGCCTGGAAGAGCCGTTTGTCAGCAGCAACTTTGTCGGGGAGAGCATAGCAGGATAAAGAGAATGGATTTGTCAGAACTTGCAAACATAAACGCCTCCATTGTGGCTTTAGCTGCGGTTCTATTGCTCATCGCCCTGCGCCAGGCAGGAGGACGATCCCTGGCCATCTGGCAGATCATGCTTCTGGGAGCCCTGGCCGTCTTTTTGACCGGCCAGATCTCGCTCGTTCAGGCCCTTCAGGCCATCAACCCCGATGTGATGATATTTCTGGCGGCTATGTTCGTCATAGGCCAGTCCATGCAGGAGAGCGGCTACCTCCACATTCTCTTCAGCCGCATCTTCGGCCGGGCCAGGAATGCCGATCAGCTTGTGCTTCTCATCCTCTTTGCCATGGGCCTCCTGTCCGCCCTGCTCATGAACGACACCCTGGCCATCATCGGCACGCCGCTTATGCTCTATTTTGCCAGGGAGCTGAAGATCTCGGCCAAGCTGCTTCTGCTGGCCCTGGCCTTTGGCGTGACCATAGGCAGCGCCATGAGCCCTATCGGCAATCCCCAGAATCTGCTCATAGCCGTCAACTCCGGTCTATCCAATCCCTTCCTGGTATTCCTGCAGTATCTGATGCTTCCCACCCTGGCCAACCTCATCCTGGCCTATCTCCTGCTGAGGCTGTTCTACCGGGGGCAGTTTTCAAGGAGACCCTTGCATATTGAGTCGGCAGAAATCATCGATCCTGATTTGGCCCGCCTGTCTCGCCTGTCGTTCATTCTCCTCCTGGCCCTGATACTGGCCAAGATAGGTGCGATGGCCATGGGCAGGGAAGAGGATTTCCCCCTAACCTATATCGCCCTGATCTCCGCTCTGCCGGTGCTCTTATTCAGCAGCCGCAGGCTGGAGGTCGTGAGAGGGATCGACTGGTGCACCCTTATCTTCTTTGCTGCCATGTTTGTGCTCATGGATGCGGTCTGGAGGTCGGGGGTCTTTCAGTCCCTTCTGGCCGGCTCACATGCCGATCTGGCCTCCATTCCCACCATCCTGGCCTTCAGCGTGATCATGAGCCAGCTGGTCTCCAATGTGCCTCTGGTTGCCCTCTGCCAGCCCTTGCTGGTCCACCCCACTCCCCAGGCGCTCATGGCCCTGGCAGCGGGAAGCACCATCGCCGGAAATCTGTTCATCTTAGGAGCAGCCAGCAATGTGATCATCATCCAGAATGCGGAGAAGAGCGGGGAGACCATCACCTTTCTGGAGTTCGCCCGGGTGGGTGTGCCGCTTACGGCTCTGAACACCCTGGTCTACTGGATCTTCCTCTAAAAGATCTAACTGCTTGCGGCCATCTCCCATGGCAACATACAATAACCGATGGCATAATTCAGCCAGCATGATCTGTCTGCGCTGCGGAGGATGCTGCCTCTATCTGGATATCTTGGTGGTCAATCCGGACCATATCCGGGAAGACGGAAGCATTGACTCCATTAATCCTGCAAGCATGATCTTCAAGCCCTCCGGGAAAAAATGCCCCCATCTCGTCTTCCAGGCCGACCCCGTTGGAGAAAAAGCCATCTGCTCCATTCATCACCTGCCCTGCTACGAGGGCACTCCCTGCCAGCAGTTCGAGCAGATGGGACCGGAGGATGACATATGCATCATGAGCGCATACTTCAAGATGCAGGATGCCGGGAAAAAAATTTAATTTAAAAATATCTTCCCGCCGTCTCCATGCACCTGGCCATAAGCTCGGCTGATCTCTCCACATCGCTTAAAGAGAGAACCTCCACCGGAGAGTGGATGTAGCGGGTGGCCACGCTGATAACTCCGGTGGGAATGCCTGATTTGGTCAGGTAAATGGACGTAGCATCTGTGGTTCCCCCTTCCGAGGCCTCCAGTTGCAC
>NOLC01000051.1 GCA_002256595.1 Methanosaeta sp. NSP1
CTGGAGCTGGGTGTGGGATTTCAGGAGGAGTTGACTGCCAGGGATAATGTCTATCTCTACGGGGCCATCATGGGCCTGACCAAAAAAGATATCGACAGGCGCTACGATGAGATAATGGACTTCGCCGAGCTGAAGCGCTTTGAGAATATGAAGCTCATAAATTTCTCCTCGGGAATGTATGTTCGTCTGGCCTTCTCCACTGCCATTCAGACCGATCCCGATGTTATTTTGGTGGATGAGGTGCTCTCTGTGGGCGACGAGGCCTTCCAGCAGAAGTGCAGCCAGAAGATAGACCAGATCAGAAGTTCAGGCAAGACCATCCTCCTGGTCTCTCATGACCTGGAAATGGTTGAGAAGCTTTGCGAGAGATGCATATTGATGAACGGCGGAAAGATCGTGTTCTTGGGGGATACAAAGAGCGCTCTCGATGAGTATAAGAAGATGAGAGGCAGGTAGAACCGATTTACAGTTGATTATTAGCAGATGATATCAAACAGAAAAGCGGTGAAGTCCTATTGCTCAGACGGGAATAGAGGATAAATATAAAATTTTATTCATATCTCATGCCGTGGGCGTGTGCGGCTCGGAGCAAGCGCTCTATTCCCTGCTGAAGGGATTGGATCGAGATAGATTCGAGCCAATTGTCGCAGTTCCTTCTCAAGGACCGCTGAGGCAGAGGCTGTCTGAAATCGGGGTCAAGACATTTATCTCCCCGGTTATGATCTGGATGCCTTTAAAGCAGATGCCATTTTTCCTCTTCATTTTAAAATATTATATCCTTCTCCCCTGGAGGATCATTAAGATTGCATATCTTATGAGAAGGGAGGAGATAGATCTGGTCTTCTCCAATGAGCTGCTGCTCCTGGAAGGGGGGATTGCGTCCAGGCTGATGAGACTGCCGCATATCTATCATGTGCACAATGCGTTTTTCAGCACCTATTTCAGGACCTATCTGCCTGTAGGATTCATCAAATGGCTGACGCTCAAATTGGCAGACAGGATGATCTTCGTATCCCAGAGACAGATGCAGGAATTATTCGATAATACCGGGCAAGAAAATAAATTTAAAGTGGCCACTCAGGGATTCGACACTCAATATTTCGCCCCAGATCTGGAGAGGGATATAACCTGGAGGCGCAAGACGGGCATATCTGAGAACTCGCCCCTGGTGGTGCTTATTGCCGCCTCGGCAAAGAATAAAGGCCAGGAGGACTTCCTGCGGGCAGCCAGCATAGTTAGAGAATCTTTGCCAGATACTCAGTTCGCCATAATCGGCGGCGGAGATAAGAGGTATCTCAAAGAGCTCAATGACCTGGCTTTGCGGCTTGGACTGGAAGATGATGTCTTTTTTGTTGATTTTATGGAGGATATTGCTCCGGTTTATGGTTCATTGGATGTCCTTGTCTGCGCCTCCTTGAAAGAGACCTTCGGGCGCACCATTGTGGAGGCCATGCTGGCAGGAAAGCCTGTGGTATCCACAAAGTGCGGCGGACCGGAGGAAATTGTAATCGATGGTGTTACAGGCTTTCTGGTCTCTCCGAAAGCTCCTCAGGAGCTGGCCGGGGCAATTTTGACCATCCTCCGAGACGGAGATCTGGCGCAGAAAATGGGCCGGTCGGGCAGAGAAAAGGCCGAAAGGTGCTATTCCATGCAGTCCTATGCCCGTAATATTCAGGATATCATCGATGAGTGTATTTTCGAGCATAGGACAAAAAGGCACAAAAACAGATCTGCCGGGATGGATGGGGAAAAAAAGCTTGAAAGAAAATGAAGAAAAAGATTATTTGATTTTTGCCTCCACCATATCCTCCCGCAGCATGCAGAGTTTTTCCGCTCCGCGAACATAGAACCAGTAGTGCACAATTACCAGCAGACCCCATCCCACAGGAGAGTAGTACATCGCCCAGGCTGGAGAAATGCTGATTGTGCCCATCATATTCAGGGCCAGCCAGATGATGTTCACTACCAGATAGATGGCGATGTGAACCTGGAAAAGCTTCATCTGGTCCGAGACTGTAGCCTCTCGAAAGAGCCTCTTATATTCATCAATTGTGCTTGCCATTTTTATCAACCCTCAATGCTAAATTAAACATAATATATGTGCAAAGATTTATAGTTATTGCTTTCAGCAGGAGAGCGCTCCGATTTTCTTTACATAAGCTGGAACATTAAACTTTGATCTCGATCCATTATAGCTCATATATCTCACCTTTCCAAAGATCTCTCTCTCCTTCCAGGCGCGATCATGCAATCCGCCTATGCTCCAGGCGATCCCGGCATAGCCGTTGGGATCTCTTCCGTCCAGCTCATATTTGTCATTCAGGTATATGGCGGCATGCAGAGCGTCAGCCGGTGACTCGCTCCATTCCAGGATCTTTTTGGCCCAGTACATTCTCAAGTATCCGTGCATCTTTCCCCGGCATAGCATCTCCTTTTGAGCCGCATTCCACAGATCGTCGTGGGTTTTGGCCGTCTCCAGCTCCCTCAAGGAATAGAGATGCTCGCGCCTATCCTTCTGGTGCACTCGAAGCGTCTCCTTAGCCCAACCAGGAAAAGAGTTGATCGAGTCGTAATCCGGGTTGAAGTAACAGAAATTCTCCGCCAGCTCCCTCCGGACAACCAGCTCCTCCAGAAAAGCGCTTGCATCCGTTGGCCCGGAAAGCGCCTGCATGGCCGCCCTCTGGGCGGATATCTGCCCGAAATGAAGATAGGGCGAAAGATTTGACTGGCCGTCCTTTATGGGATCATTTCTGTTTAAGTCGTAGCCCGGGAGCTTGCGGCTCAGGAAGTCCTCTAGAATTGCCCTTGCGGCTGCCTCACCCGGCACCAGCCAATTGACCTCAGGAACGGCCTCTGCCTCGATGCCCTTCTCCGCCCTCTTCCAATCGTTCTCCACCTCGCCCGGCCATCTTATCTCCTGTCTCTTTATGGCCGGGAAGTCAACCAAAAATTGGCTCAGAAGCCTATGGACCTTGGGCCTGAAGCTGTATGCCGCCCACTCCTGTTTGGCTGAAGCATGCCAGCAAGGTATGACATTATGGGCATCTACCTCATAGAATGGCAGGGCGATCCGGGCGGCTATGGCATTCTTCCAGCCTCTGCTGATCCTTAGAGGCGAAAAATCCGATACCAGGGCGCCGGCTCCGCAATCCTCCAGGAACTGGGGGATTTCCGCGCCCGGATCTCCATGAAGCAGGCAAAAGGGGATGCCTAGCTGGGTGAGACTCCGCTCCACCTCCCTCAGCCCGGCCAGCATGAAATGGTACTGCCTGCTGCCGGCTCCCAGAAACTGTGGCCAGAGGCAGAATACTGCTGCCAGGGGTGCGTCCTTGCTTATAGCCAGCTCCTGGGCATAGAGCAGGGCCCAGTTATCATTGACTCTCTGGTCCCGGCTCATCCAGTAGACCACCGGCCCGTTCTTCAAGGAAAGCTCTGACAGGATTCTGACTCTCTTTGCATCAACCAACGAGGTCATATCTAGTTCCCCATGCCAATGCAGGGATGGCTTTCCGATAAATAAATGTACCAGTTTGAGCTATGAATATCATCAAAAGGAGATGGTTTTAAGTGAGCGATAATCTGGCAGCATGGGATGTGCGAGAGGAGGACTTTCCCATTGCAGGCGACTTGAAGGATCAGATGAAGGGATTGCTGCGGTATGCCGTTCTCTCTCCCTCCGGGCCCAATACCCAGCCCTGGAAATTCTCCCTAAAGGGGGATGAGATATCCATAATCCCCGATTTCAGCCGGTCCTTGCCTGCTGTCGATCCCACAGACAGGACTCTTTATATCAGCCACGGCTGCGTCCTGGCCAACCTTCTCCTGGCCGCGGAGCATTTTGGATTGGGATATGATGTGACATGTCTGCCCGACGGCCCATCTGGAGAGAGAACCTCTGTAGTTCGCTTGTCCAAAAAGCCGGCAGAATCACGCTTTCCTGATCTCTTCCAACAGATAATCCGCCGCCATACCAACCGAAAGCCCTTTGAGGGCAGGGCTATTGAGGAGGAGAAGCTGAAGGCTCTCAAGAGCTGCATAAACAAAGATGGCTTCAGGCTGGATATCCTGACCGACAGCCAAGGAAAGAATCAGATGGCAGATCTCCTGGCCAGGGCTCACAAGATACAGCTGGGAAATAAGGCCTTTAGAAAGGAGCTGGCATCCTGGGTCAGGCCCAATATCTCGCCGGCCAAAGACGGGCTGCCGGGCTATTCCTTCGGCTACACCGATTTCGAGTCCTTCTTCGGCTCATTCGTCTTCGGAACATTCGATATGTCCTCCTCCCGGGCCAGGATCGAGACGGCTTATATGAAAGCCTCTCCCGCAGTGGGTGTGCTCTCCACTGACCGAGAGGACAAGATGACCTGGATCAAGGCCGGAGTGCTCTTCGAGCTGCTTTTCCTGAAGGCCACGGAGATGGATGTTCGCTTCGACCTCTTCAGCCAGCCTACAGCCATAGCGGAGCTACGGCAGGAGATGGCAGAGATGCTGGGAGTGAAATATCCTCAATTGCTCATCCGCATGGGATATGCCGAGCCGGCAAAGCATACGCCACGGAGGACTGTGGAAGATGTGCTGATCTAAACACATTTTTTATATAAGATCATCTAAATTTTCTTTAAGATTTATCGTCGATTGGAATGGATCTCAATTGATATGCAGTTCTTTTTCCAATTAGCCTTATGAAAGGCAGTCTCGGATCCAAGCACCATATTCCCTGTTTGCTGAAGCAACTCCAAAGCGCATGATATCGATTCTTAGATCGTCTGTTGTGCCCTGATTGCAGTGAGCGATAAAATATGCTCTCTTTCGCCTTTGAGCATTGCGAATGATGGTGCAGGAGAATTGAGCATCCTCCGAATTCTATTGATAAAGTAGAAAAGCATAAATACGAATACAACTTAATTTATAGCGAATTGTTGTCATTGCGATCGCATTGATGGTGAGGCAAGCAGTCGGTTTGTTTGGCATGGACTGCTCTGATTTAATTAAACATTCCCCTTGCCAGTTAACCTTCGTATGGTACAGGACACGGATTTGAATTGGCTTCAAATCCTTCACAGTCAACGATAGCAGTTAATTGATGTCAAAATATAAGACCAGAGATCCTTTATCGAAGCTCGGATTGCAGGCAACAATTGCCAAGATGAGCAGATGATTATCTTGGCTCGTCAGGCAAGCACAGGCGCAAAAGGAAACGGAGGGCTGAAATATGGAAATTTCAATCACACCTTCAACCAACTATCGGAAAAGGGAGCTGGGAGCAACAGCCAAGATCAAGGCGGAGCTGGCTGCTCTGAGGGATGAGGCAAAAGACAAGCAATGGACCTTCGAGGTCGGCTATACCACGGCTATGGACTTTTCCATCGAGAAGATCACCGGCCTGAAGCCGCCTTCGGACTGGCTAACTTTGGCCAAGCAACAGAATCTGATGGCAAAGGCATTGCTGGAATCCAGCCGGATTGCACTGGGGCAATGCGTAGCCAGCGCCTCAAAATTCAATTGGGCCGACTACAGTGGAGTCACTGAGGTCAAGGACCAGGGCAATTGCGGTAGCTGCTGGGCCTTTGCTACCCATGGGGCTTTTGAAGGAAGCTATGCTATCCTGAACAAAGCCATGATCAACAGCTCCGAGCAGGACACCCTGGACTGCAGCGGAGCTGGAAGCTGCAGTGGCGGCTGGTGGGCTTACGACTATCTCATCAAAACCGGATCGGCAAAAGAGGCTGATTATCCCTACCTGGCGGTCAAAGGAACCTGCAAAGCCGTGCAACGTCCCTATAAGGCAGAAGTATGGGGCTACGTCGACGCCAATGTGGATATACCATCGGTCGCTGCCATAAAAAAGGCATTATGCGACTACGGGCCTCTGGCAGTGGCTGTGGCAGTGACATCAGCCTTCCAGGCCTACAAGAGCGGCGTATTCAACGAGGGATCCAATGCCCAAATCAACCATGGGGTCACACTGGTGGGATGGGATGACAGCAAGCAGGCATGGAGGATCAAGAACTCTTGGGGTCAAGGCTGGGGTGAATCCGGCTACATGTGGATTGCCTATAACACCAACAAGATCGGCTATGCCGCTTCCTGGGTCAAGGCCAATTTAGCGCCGGTTTGCGAAGATGGACCAAGCCTGATCGCCAACGCCGCTTTAAGCTGGAGCAACAATAAGCAGTTCGCAGCCAATGCCAATGTGCTGTCAGTCACATTCACCCTGCCCAAGGCCATGTATGTGTCAATAGTGGCTGACGGCTCAGCATTCATTGCCAAAGGCGCTGCGCCTCAGTCCTTCACCACAGGACTGTATTCTGGAGAGTCACCGAATACGATGTGGACTGGATCGCTTCGCAAGGGCTCCTTGCAGGCCGCCAACCAGCACATTCAGGTCCACAGCGCTCATGCCATGAAGCTGGCCGCAGGCACATACACCTGCTACTGGAAGATCTGGCTTAGCGGTTATACCATAGGCTTTGATTCAGCAACCCTCACGGTGATTGCTGTTCCCTGCTCCATGGGAGGGAATCTGCAGGCAATCCAGTCTGCGCCTGGAGACATGGTGGGAGCCATGATTGAGGGCGATGCCACAATCATGGCCGTGGAAGCGGCCAGGCCGGAGCTGCAAGTCACCATTGATCGCTCTGCAGGCTCTGAATAAGGGTTTTTTAGCTTCCATCACGGAGCTTGGCCGTGATGGCGGCACCATAACCAATCAGGCGGGACAGCAAGAGGCCCAGCCTGCCGGGAACACAGTCAACGGATGAGAGTGTGTATGTATGTCAGAGATTGTGGTCACAGGCCGGGACGGGGGGAAGACCTTCGAGGTCATGCCAAATGATGTGATCGTATTTCGGCTAAAGGAGAATCCGACCACAGGATACGGATGGGAGGTGGAGGCAGTCAAAGGCTCGGGTATAGATCTCATGGAGTCGAATTACATCGAGGCGGCAGGAATGGCGGTGGGCAGGGGAGGAACGCGGATCATGCGATTCCTGGCCAGGTCCCTGGGAGATCAGGAGATCCGGCTGAAATTGCGCCGGCCCTGGGAGCCGCCGGACAGGGTTTTGGAGCGGCTGGAGGTGATGATCCGGGTGAGGTAGACCGGAGAGGAAACTAAATTCGGTTTAAATCTATCCGCACCCGCCCGCATCATGCGCAGCGCATCCTCGCGGCTGTGCACCCCGCTCTCTGCTACCAGGAAGACGCCTGCCTGCTTCGCCAAAGGCGCCAACCTCTCGAATGTGTTCAGGTCCACCTCCAGGGTATTGAGGTTGCGGTTGTTGATGCCTATGATCTCCGCATCGGTCTTAAGAGCGGCATCCATTTCTTCCTCGGTATGAACCTCCAGCAGCGGCTCCATTCCACTCTCCCGGGCCGCCTCTATGAACCGGTTCAGGTCAACTCCCAGGGCGGCTATGAGCAATACCAGGTCGGCCTGGACCTCGGACAGTTGTCTCAGATCAAAGATGAAGTCCTTTCTCAGCACAGGCAGGCCCGCTTTTCTGGCTATGGCTGCATTTTCCAGCGATCCCAGAAAGTTGCTGGGCTCGGTGAGAACGGATATGGCGCAGGCATTGCTGTCCGCATAAGCCCTGGCATATGCGAAAACCTCCTCCTCAGTCAGAGGCCTGCCAAGGGCTTTGGGCTTGATCTCGGCTATGATGGGGATCTGGCCCCTGCTCTTGATGGCTTGGGCCGAGGATATCAGGTCCCGGCGCTCTTCTCCCGGCCAGGATGCGGCAGGTGCAAATCCACGCCTGCGGCTGGCCTCGATTATGCCCCGGATCAATGAGTGCGTGCCACCACATCCTCAATCCAGTTGCATATCAGCTTCTTCCCCGAGGGCGTCAGCACAGACTCGGGATGAAACTGAAGGCCCGAGTGGGGCCGATTCCGATGCCGCACTCCCATGATCACGCCGTCCTCCGTTTGGGCCGAAACCTCCAGCTCAGTTGAGAGCCTATCGATGGCCAGAGAGTGATACCTTCCTCCCACCAGAGGATTCTCCACCTCCCGGAAGATGCCCTTGCCGTCGTGATGAATGGGAGAGGTCTTGCCATGCAGGGGCCTGGTGTGTGAGATGGTGCCACCGTAGGCTATGTTCATGGCCTGATGGCCCAGGCAGATGCCCAGGATGGGGGTGTCGGCAAAAGCCCTGATTATATCCAGGCAGGAGCCTATGTCCCTGGGATTGGCAGGATGGCCGGGGCCGGGAGAGATGACGATCCCCAGAGGACGCAATGCCGAGACCTCGGCTAAAGCTACCCGATTGGGCCGGACCACCGTATCCGGATAAAAGGCGGATACATAGTCCACCAGGTTCCAGACAAAGGAGTCCTGATTGTCCACAAAGAGTATGGGCCGGGCTGCTCTCGCGCTCATGTCGCCACTCCCAGCGCCCTCTTCATGGCTGCCATCTTCCTCTCAGTTTCCTGGAACTCTTTCTCCGGATCAGAGTCGGCCACTATGCCCGCCCCGGCCTGAACGCAGGCCACGCCATCCTGGATCAAGACGCTTCGGATGGCTATGGCGAAGTCGGAGCTGCCGTCTATGGAAAAGTAGCCTATGCCCCCGCCGTAGATGCCACGAGGCGCGCCCTCCAGGTCGTCTATGATCTCCATGGCCCGCAGCTTAGGCGCTCCGGACAGGGTCCCCGCCGGAAAGACCGACCGGGCGGCATCGAACTGATCGCACTCCTCCCGAAGGTCGCCAATCACCGTGGTCTCGATATGCTGCACATGAGAGTACTTGAGAACGGACATGAAATCCTCAACCTTCACCGTTCCGGAGCTGCATACGGAGCGGACATCATTTCTGCCCAGGTCCACCAGCATGACATGCTCCGCCCGCTCCTTCTCGTCTCCCAGCATGATGCGGGCATATCTCTCGTCCTCGGCACGGGTCCTCCCCCGAGGACAGGTGCCGGCTATGGGATTGACCCTCAGCTTGCGGTCGTAGGTGTTGAAGAGGGTCTCAGGAGAGGCTCCTACTATGGCCAGGTCACCGAATTCGAAGAGGTAGGTGTAAGGGCTGGGATTGATGCTTCGCAGCTTGCGGTAGAGCCTGACCGGATCGGAGCACTCGATCCTGGTGGATCGGGCTAAAACCACCTTCCAGGTCCTCAGCCTGATCGTAGTCGGGATCTATGCCGCCGATGGTCTCAATCAGATTGACCTTGGCTCCGGGAAGAATGGGAGCTATGGTGAAGTAGACCTTGCGGTCCAGGTGGTCGAATATGAATGTGCTCTCCGCCAGGCCGAACTGGGCATCCGGGGTCTCGCCGCTCGATCTCCTCCCCAGTCGCTCCAGCACCAGATCATAGGCCAGATAGCCGATGCCTCCACCGGTGAAGACCTGTCTGCCGAAGCTGTTGGGCATTCCCCGGCTGCTGGGAATGGCCGCCCGCAGAACATGGAAGAGATCGTATCCATCTTTTATGGGCCCCTCTAATATCGCCTCCCTCCTCTTCACATCCACGCACTCCGAGAGCCTGCTTTCCATCATTTCCATGCCCCCGTTGTAGAATTCCATCTTCACATAGCGGTTTTTCACTGTGATCATGGCCGATGGATCTGCACCTACAAAGGAGAACCTGGCCTTCTGGCCTGACTTCTCCACCGACTCCAGCAGATAGGGGTAGCGACGACCTCGCAAGGCCAGGAACAGGGACAGCGGAGCATCAACACTCACCTTGTTGCTCACATCCACGAATACCGGCGCTACTGGAGGGAAGGACATGCTCTCACCGCCTGCAAGAAGGAACTGATCTTGGCCGGATCCTTTCTGCCCTCCGTCTCCGTGCCGCTGGATACATCAACGGCATAGGGCCTCACCTTCTCTATAGCCTGGGTGACGTTGCCGGGATGAAGCCCCCCTGCCAGGATCACCGGAACCTTGAGAGAGGCGGCTATCTCGGCGCTGGTCTCCCAGTCATGGACCACTCCCGTTCCTCCCAGCGTTCCGTCGACCATGCTGTCCAGGAGGACGGCATCCGCCACCATTGCATAGCTCATGGCCTGCATCCCACCTGGCTCCGCGGCCACGGCAGCTATCAGCTTCTGATGAATCCGGCTTTTAAGCTCTGCCAGATCGGCTGGAGATAGGGTGCCGTGCACCTGCAAGACCTCTGCTCCGGTCTGAACCGCCAGGCGCACTGCCTCTTTCACATCTTTAGGACTGATAACGGCAACGCTCTTACTGTAAACAGGCACCTGGCGGATGAGATGGGCCGCCTCACCGGCAGACAGGCTGTGCCTGGACGATTCGATCTCCACCACGAAACCCAACGCATCCGCCCCTGCTGCGAGAGCATGAGAGAGGTCGAGGCTGCTCATGATCCCGCAGATTTTAACTCTGGTCATAAGAACCGCACCAGTTTGCCATAGTCCCCGTTCATCTCCACCATCTTGTGCAGGAGATCGAGGGACCTTCCGGAGCTTATGGCCTCCTCTGCAACCATTGCTCCCTCTTTTAAGGAGGCTGCCTGGCCGGAGACATAGACTGCCGCCCCGGCGTTCATGGCCACGATATCACGGGCGGGCGATCTCTCTCCCTTCAGCACCGCCACCAGCTTTCGGGCATTATCCTCTGGCGTCCCTCCGGCTATATCGCCTGGCCCGGCCAGGGGATAACCCAGATCCTGGGGCATGATACTGTAGCTCTTTATCTCTCCGTCTTTAAGCTCGGCTATAGCCGTTTCCCCGGTGTTGGTGATCTCATCCAGTCCGCTGCCATGCACCACCATGGCCCTCTCTGTGCCCAGCATCTGAAAGACGGAGGCCAGCTTCAAGGAGAGGAGAGGATCGTAGACTCCTATCACCTGAGCCTGGGCTCCAGCGGGATTGGTGAGAGGCCCCAGGATGTTGAAGACCGTGCGCAGGCCCAGCTCGCGGCGGACGGGAGCCAC